>NZ_JAGHZH010000106.1:0-27059 GCF_017746885.1 Roseofilum sp. SBFL
GAGTTGTCAAGGTTCCTGAATTACTCCATTCTAGGTTCGGTAATCCCTACTCTAGATCCATGAAGTTCTGTAAAGAACCTCGCCTACTTCCTTGAATTGATCGAGAGCAATCTAATTCATTTCACCAGAACGAGCCGCACAACCATTGTAAAAATAAAGCCCCTCCAAAACATAATCTGCCACCAAAGAAACGAAGTAATTTTCTGGGGTAGGATCGTCAATATATTGCTGATAGAGTCCTGCTACAAACGTACACCGCTCTTTCAATACTTTATCGGTGCGCCAGAAATCATATACTTCATTCCTTCTCTCTGACGGAATAATCGTCTCTATCATGTATTGATAACTCTGATTATGCATCCCCTCTTGGGCAATTTGTTCTGCCATACACAAACTCACTTCTGGGGCAGTAACCGTACTTTTTAAATGAGGAATATTGCAGGTTTGGACAGAATCTAAAAACGTTAAATAGGACAAAATCCCATCAAATGCTTTCCTTTCTTCTGGGGTTAAATTCCAATAATCAACCACATCTTGGGTAATATCCAATTTTTCGGGAATCCAGAAGTTTTCCCTCATCATTTTATAAAGACTGACTGCCCAGGGATATCGAACATCATTGAGTTGCATGAGATTAGTGGTTTCACCAAACCAAATGGTTCGATGTTCGGTATCGTCATTTCCCCCAGGGTTGAAAATTGGGTTAACCGTCATTTTTTGGCGATCAACTGGGTGTTTGTGATTCATCATATTCGTAGACTGATTGGGAGTGAATGACAAAAAAATGGAAGCAGTTTATAATCTACTTCCATTGTCCATTTTTTGCAAATATGGAGTTAGTTGGCACAAGAACTACAATCGGTTAATCCTTCTTTAAAGTCATCCCGTTGTACGGTTCGGACATAGTATACCGCTTTACATTTTTGTTCCCAAGCCATGATTAAGGTTTCAAAAATATCTTTGGCTTTGAGAGTGCGTTCTGGTTCATCCTGAAAATAGATACCGGTATTCAAATTGAAGAGGAGTTCCATGGAAATACCGGTGTCAATCCATTGTTGAATAGTGGAGACAGCAGCAACTACTTTTTTCTGTTCCAAGTGTTTGTTTTCTTGGTAGTACCAAAAGGAATTAGTGATAAACGGGGGAGCAATGGGTACGCTGCCTTTTGCCCATTTATCGTAGAAGAAGCGACTATAGGTGGGAAGAATGCTGGCGGTGCAACCTTGGACGAGGGACGAGGAGGTATTGGGGGCGATCGCCGTAATATGGGAATTGCGAATGCCGTATGTTTGGATATCTTGTGATAATTGTTCCCAACGTTGGGGCTGTTCGGAGTTTTCCCGAAACCAGTCTACTGGTTTAGCACCAATTAAATTTCCTTTGCTCCACTGACTCCCAGCAAAGCTATTATAAGCACCACGCTCTTTAGCTAATTCCATGGACGCATGGGTACACCAATAGCCCATCTCTTCAAATAAATGACTCATTTGGGGCAAGTCTTCATAGGAGAGCTGGCGTTTGGCTAACCAATCGGCTAATCCCATAGCTCCTACACCAATAGTGCGATATTTCTGATTATGGGTTTTGCTGGCTGAGAACGGAGGATGGGTAATTTCGATGGTATTATCTAACATCCGTACTGCCGTTTGGCAAATGTCAGGTAGTTCTTCTATCTCTAAGGTGGCAAAATTGAGACTATTCAAGTTGCAACAATGAGCCTCAATCCCAGGGCTGACATTGCTGAAGGATTCACAGCAGAGATTAACGCCGGGAATGTAGCCTTGATGCGAGTTCGGGTTAGCGCGGTTAATGGTATCTTTGAATGCCAGATAAGGCATACCTGTCTCTACCTGAGTACGCATGATCGTCTTAAAGAATTCCCTGGCATTAATCCGGTTATACAGGTTCAGGGTACGGCCAACTTCCGCTTCAATGGTTTTATAAGCTTGCTCAAACTCTTCACCCCAGAGTATGGGCAGATCGATGCCCAGCTTGTTTTTCACTTCATAGGGATCGACTAACGTCCAATCTTGTTTGGCAATAACCCGTCTCATGAATTCGTCGGCAATCACCAATTGGGGGAAAATGTCATAGGCTTTGCGCCGTTGATCCCCGTTTTCAGTTTGCATTTCTAGGAATTCCAAGGCATCCAAATGCCAAATATCGAGGCTGACGGTAACTGCACCCGCCCGTCTTCCGCCTTGGTTCACGGCGATCGCTGTATCATTAAGCAATTTAATCCACGGTACCACTCCTCCAGAAGCATTGGATTTACCCATTACCCAAGATCCCGTTGCCCGAATACGGCTCACGTTTACCCCTACACCGCCACCATTTTTGGAGATGCGGGCAGTATCGGTTAAGGTTTCGTAAATGCTCTCTAGGTTGTCATCCATGGCAGTAATGAAGCAACTCGACAGAGAACCCCCAGGAATCCGCAGGTTAGCTAAGATGGGGGTAGCTAGAGAAATCTTCCGTTGGGCGATCGCCTCATAAAACTTTTTCGCCCACTTCAACCGGTTTTGGGGTTCCTCCACCGACGCGAGCAGAAGGGCACAAGTCAGATACGCTTCTTGCGGCAACTCATCCTTGAGCAAATACCGCTTAGTTAACAGCGTTGCCCCAGCATAATCATAATCCGTATCCCAATCGGGATTAATCCAACTGTCCGCAATTTCTAATTCATCGGGAGTATAGGTTAAAATTCGCTCATCATACTCATTCGCTGCTACCTTACGAGCCACCGTTTGCGGATAATCACCATATTGATAGCCCCTACCCGCTAGAGTATCTTTCCACAGACTCCACATATGCAGCCGTCCCGCCACATAACGCCAATCCGGTTCTGTCGGAGAACACAACTCTAAGCTACAATTGATGAGGTTTTCCTGAATTTCCCTAGTCGTCACCCCATTGCGTAGACGAGTTGTTAATCCAGCCTCTAAAGGAATCGGATTAGCCTGGGTTCCCGAACAAGCCCACTCTACAACAGCGCGAATCTTAGTGACATCTAGAGCTGCACGAGTGCCATTTCGCTTAATCACATGAATCGGGGTTGTGTGAGGAGTAGGGTCTGTTATGGAGAGAGTTGGTTGCATCATAGGGGAATCAATGAAGTGATAAGATTCTAATGTACTCCATTTTCCACATTTAGTGATAGAGTTTGACAAAATTTAAGTTTTACGCTATATGTGGATTGTAAGCTGATAATACTTTGTCTTTATCACTCACCTTTCCGTGAAGCCGTATCTATTTAAGCCAATCTAAAGACGATCTCCAAAATACCGACGATATAGCCCATTCGCTACTGTTACCCCATTCTTTCCCAACTTCACCAAACCCAAACTTTCGAGCTGAAACTCCAGAAATGGGGATAATCTTACAGCTTCTTGAGCTTGAACGACCTCTTGAAACCCATGTAAGAGAGTAATATTCTTTTGGAGAATTTGCCCATAAAAATGTAAATGTTTGTGGAAGATCAGCTCTGCATCAAGACTATCTTTCAAAAAACTTTTGAAACTGCGATAATGTTCAGAACTAGCATATAAACTCAAGCCTACCAGATAAGGATGCCCTCCTGTAAGCTGTACCAATTCCTCAACTTCAGAAGAGGTGAGTTGTAAACTAAAGCGGCGTGTCAATTCATCTACTTCTAAAGTTGTAAAGTAAGGCATTTTAATCGATTTCCCCGTTCGTATAGGAGAACTTTTAAGATTAAGTTCAGCATAAATATCTGTACTCGTCACTAATATAAATCGTAATTTTTGCCAAGCATCACTTTCTGGTAATCCATATCCTGAAGCTTCATACCAATAATTCAGCAAGCGTAAGAAATCAGTAGAAATTGGAAGATTATTGAATAATAAATCAAATTGGTCAATGACAACCACTAAAGGAGAGTTAATTTGCTCTAGTAAGTGTTCTAGTAAATGAGTCGATAGTCCTTTACATCCTAACCCATCCCTAGAAAAATCGCCTTCAGAAAGTGACAGGTTCAATCGATGATATAACTCATAAATCAGCCATCGTAGAAACTGATCTAGATTCTTTAAAAACTGTGGGTCAACCTGTTCCAGGCTTAAGGGAACAACCGTCAGGTTTTCTTGCCTTGCTCGATGCACAAGTCGAATCATCAGAGAAGTTTTCCCCATTTTCCTAGACCCCACAAGACTTAAAACCCCTCCTGCATGAGACAGGATTTGAAAAGCCAGTTGCTCTATAGGTCTACTAATATACAACTCAGAGTCAAGAGAGAGGCGATCTCCAGGAACCTCAAGTAAACCATTGTTTAGATTGCTGGTTGCCAGATAATTCTTTACTACAGAAGTAAAACTTTTTTTACTAACCGGCTCCCCTAATATATCCGATAAGATACGCCATATCTGTGGAGCGGCCACTTGTTGAATGTACTGGGAGGAATAATTTTCCTGAACTGCAATTTGATGATAAGGAATTGCTTCCTCTTCCCAGGAACCGTGGAGAATCGCTTTTTGAATAGGACTTAAATGCTTACCCGTTTTCCGTAGCCACCGTTGTTCAATAAACTGCAAAGCTTTCTCAAAACTGGTCATAGGTGCGTATTGAGTTCACTGTACCTCAGTATAATACACACCTATAGACAAGAGTGATAAATTCACATATATTTACTGAAGTCTACTGACCTAGTTCGCTTTACGTTTGAGTCCAGTGACTGCGCCCATAGCACCTACCGCTAACAAGCCCAGGACAGAAGCTGGCTCAGGAGTCTTAGCTGCCACTTGTGCTTTGCTAGCAATGGTCATATTGTCAAAGGCAAATAAATCTTCATACGACCCTTCGGGGGAAATCCCTTCGGGAGCCATGATCAGTGGTGGAGCAGTCATGTTGAACGAGACACTCTTAATCAGTTCATCATCGTTTTCAGCAATGAGTCCAAAATATAAAGCTGAACCACTCGTCCTACCACTGCTGCCTCGGGTATTGGGAACTGTTACAGTTTTTTGACCGCCATTAGCCAAATTTAGAGTCAGGGAAAGTTGACCGCCAAAGTCCCCAATATCTACACCATTAAAGCCAAATGCTGCTACCTCTTGACTAAAGTTAATGGAAAACCGACGAGTATGACGGTCATAGCTATTAATATAGGGCTGAACTTGCAAAAATTTTTCGCCAGAGGTGGCATAACGACCGAAGTCTGTTGTGCCAGATGCCTGGTGTTTAATCGTTCCATTTCCCTTTAATGTGGCTACTCCCGCTGCGCCAAAATCAAGATTAATTGGCCCTTTTTTACCATCAGAAAAGCCTTCAAAGGTTTCTACTTGCGAACCGACTAGCCCAGAGAGAAAGTCGTTTTGGGCTGCCGAAGCCTTAGGAGTGCTGGATAAGGGCTTAGTGTTCCAACCTTCGTTTAAGTCTTCTCCGAAGAAGAGGCGATAGGCTTGAGCGGAAGGCTGAGTCGCAACGAGAGCGAAAATAGAGGTTGCAGCTGTAATTGCTAAGGTTTTAGTTGTATTCATTGAGTCGGGACTCCTGTAACTTTTTTTGTATTGTTCCGATATATCCACTATGACCGATAGACCCATTGATGAACATCCTCAAATGTCATAGGATTCAGTGGCCAAGGGGTTTCGGTAAGTTTGAGCAAACGACTCTATGGTTTATTGAAGCCTTTATATGGTTTCGTTCAGCCTTTATGAAGCTTTTAAATTTGATTCCTATCCTCTACAGTAGTATCACTATGGTATGACTTATGGTGTTTCAAAAGAGAGGTCTGTTTCATCCCTTTTTGTTTTTGTCAAGCCATATAATTTATAATCTAGGCCAAGTTACTTAAGGTCAATGTGCCTTCAAGCGGAAGCTATAGCAGAGAAAGCGAGAGTTAGGAGATTTTCTATTGCCTCTTGCCTCTTGCCTCAAACCATAACCTCACTGTCCTAATCAACTCTTTCACTGCTATATATCAAAAAAAATACGGCTATGCACGCGCTGCACAACCGTATAGAAAAGTTCTAGGAGTTTATGTTAACACTTTTACTGAACAGAAACCTTTGAATCAGCTACGTTAGCGATCTTTTAGTCCCTTGACATAACTCACCTGAGCAGGTCGTTAATCCACCAGCTTCGGTTTGTTGCGCCTCAGTAATTTATTTATAAACCTTTTTATTCTCTAATTCAAGAGTAATGAGGGTAACTGTACATAAACGTCATAAAGTCAATGGTCTTGATGAAGTTTGTGTAAACAGAAGGGGGGCGATCTACGGAGAAATATCCTGAAATGGGGAGTAAAGAGTTGGGAATAGACAAGAGTTACAAAAATGGTAACCGTATCCTCGGATCGGGATCGGTCAGACAAACTAAGAGAATATAGATACACTCTCAGGAGGATTGACTCTCATGATGCATCCAATTCATAAATGCCGTTCTACTTCTAGCCAAGGTTGGGGACGTTGGTCTATCTTACCTTTGGTTCTAGGGGTAATAGGGTTTTCGGTATTGATGGGAAATCTCTATACCCCCAAACCTGTTAATGCTCAGGAACAACAGCAACTGCTGCAAACCTTAACGGTAACCGGAAGAGGGATAGAACGGATTCCTACTACCCTAACTAGGGTCAATTTAGGGGTACAGGTTGAGGGAAAAACTGCCCAAGAGGTACAGGCACAAGTGGCTCGACAGTCTTCAGCGGTGGTAAAGTTGCTGCAAGAGCGTCAAGTGGAGCGCCTGGAAACAACTGGTATTCGGTTAACGCCCAATTATAGTTATAGCGATCGCACTCAACGCTTAATCGGTTACACTGCCACCAACACTGTGAGCTTTCGCATCGAGACTTCTAAAGCCGGTAGCCTCATTGATGACGCAGTACAAGCCGGAGCCACTCGTATTGATGGGATTAGCTTTATTGCCACCGATGAAGCCCTTGCCGCAGCCCAACAAGTTGCTCTCCGTCAAGCCACTGCCGATGCTCAACAACAAGCCCAAACTGTTCTAGATGCCCTTAATCTTACCTCTCGTGGTATTGTTAGTATTCAGATTAATCACGCCAGCGCGCCCTCTCCTATCCAGTTAGATCGAGGAAACTTTGCACGAGCAGAATCTGCCCCAAGCCCGGTTATCGGGGGTGAGCAACAGGTAGAAGCCTCGGTTACCCTAAACATTCGATATTAAAGACTTGGGTACTGATTCAGCCGACTGGATACAGATCAGAATTCGCTGTGCATTCCTTGTGCTTCCTCATCTCGTTTAGAGCCTAAAAACTCTAAGCGATCTACTGTAATGATGGGACTCGATCGCTGGGCTTGAGTCGTATAATCTTGCCACTGATTAATCTCTAATCGACCAATGACCCCAATCTGTCTGCCCTTACGGACGTAGTTGGCTGCCAGTTGAGCCGTTTTGCCCCAAAGATTTAGATTAAACCAATCCGGTTCATCTGTCCGCCGTGTGGGACGATTGACAGCCAGCGTCAGTCTGCATTTGACCGCACCTGACTCAAAATATTTCACATCTGGGTCCATACCGACGCGACCGACTAAATGTACAACATTGAGATCCATCTTGAATTACACCATTGCTAATGATGAACAATTAATCTACTTTAGCGAATCGAAGGGGTAATGGGGGGATACAGACTAGATTTAGGGGAACTGACTGGACGGTAACTCAAAAACATAATAGAATCCACGTCAGTTATTATATTTTTACAATTCTAGACATTTGGACATATTGAAGTCGGGAGAGAAAAAAAGGTGGGCGTATTTAGTCGATTTTCAAGAGATATGGGTATCGATCTCGGTACTGCAAATACATTAGTCTATGTATCGGGCAAGGGCATTGTGTTGCAAGAGCCATCTGTGGTGGCGATAGATACGGAAACGAAAGCGCCTTTAGCAGTTGGGGATGATGCAAAGAAAATGCTAGGTCGGACTCCAGGAAATGTAACGACATTTCGACCCTTGCGGGATGGAGTTATTGCCGATTTCGACACGGCTGAACTGATGCTTAAGCATTTTATCGAACGGGTGCATGAAGGTAAACAGGGATTGATCCCCCCACGGATGGTGATTGGCATTCCTTCAGGTGTCACTGGGGTAGAGCGTCGGGCGGTAATGGAAGCCGCTTCCCAAGCGGGGGCGAGGGATGTATATTTGATAGATGAACCCGTAGCAGCGGCGATCGGAGCCGGCTTACCGGTGGCTGAACCGACGGGGAATATGATTATTGATATCGGGGGCGGAACCACAGAGGTTGCCGTTTTGAGTTTACAAGGTACGGTAATTAGTGAGTCAGTGCGTGTCGCTGGTGATGAGCTGAATGAATCGATTATTCAGTATATGAAAAAAGTCCACAATTTAACCATTGGGGAACGGACGGCTGAAGATATCAAAATTCAAATTGGTTCAGCCTATCCCACCCCAGAGATTGATGAAGGGGCAATGGATGTTCGGGGGTTGCATTTACTGTCAGGTTTGCCCAGAACCGTTAGCATTAAGGCGGGTGAGATTCGCGAGAGTATGTCAGAGCCGTTATCGATGATTATTGATGCGGTAAAGCGGACACTAGAGCGGACTCCTCCGGAATTAGCGGCTGATATTATCGACCGAGGGATTATGTTGGCTGGGGGTGGCGCACTGCTTCAGGGTTTGGATACTTTGGTGAGCCATGAAACGGGAATTGTGACCCATGTGGCAGCCGATCCTTTGAGTTGTGTTGTTTTGGGTACGGGCAGAGTTTTGGAAAACTTTAAGCAGTTAGAACGGGTTTTTAGTGCGCGATCGCGGATGTAAAGTGAATGTATATACGTCAAATTCGTCGCTGGTGGGAAAGACATTGGTTAAACTTAGTGCTGATGGTGGTTGGCCTGGGTTTGGCGGTCTATGTGCGTCAAACTCAAGGTACTTTGGTGTTTGAACTCTATGGCCGTCTGGTAGAACCCTTCCAAGGAAATCTTCCTCAACAAGAACAGTTAGCAACGGCACGGGTGCTGGAGTTAGAAGCGAAAGTGGAAGAACTCGAACAGCAAAATAGCCGATTAAAGCAGTTAATTGACTATCAGGAACAGTCAAATCGGGAAGGGGTGATTGCTCCCATTATTGGCCGCAGTGCGGATCATTGGTGGAAACAAATTACTCTGGGCCGAGGGAGTCTGGATGGGATTGAAAAGGATTATATTGTTACGGGTACTGGAGGCTTGGTCGGCCGGGTCATTAGTGTTACAGAAAATACCAGTCGAGTGTTACTCTTAAGCGATCCTACAAGTCGGTTAGGGGCAACCATTCGAGTCGGAAAAGACCGCAGTTATATGGGAATCTTGCATGGCAGGGGCCAAAGTAAGGCGGTGATGGAGTTTTTTGATAAGGTTCCGGAAGTGAAACCGGGATACAAGGTGTTTACCTCCCCCTATTCTCCTCGCTTTCAATCGGGTTTATTGGTTGGAATTGTTGAGTCGGTAGATTTGAAAAAAAGTCCTGCTCCAGAGGCACAAGTTCGGTTTTCGGCTCCCATTGGTCATTTAGAGTGGGTCATGGTTTCTGAGGGTAAACCGGCTGTGGATTTAGAGTTGAATGAGTTAAATGAGTAGAAATAGACTGTGGTAAAACAATTGCTCGATCGCCTGGCTTCTTTGGGCCGTTTGGTTAATATTAGCCTAACGGGCTTGTCTATCCTGTTGTGTGCCCTGATTATGTTTACCCGATTACCGGGTATGGAGTTGTTGGGAATTGGGGTAAATTGGGCATTGGTGTGGGTGGTGGTTTGGAGTCTGAAGCGCAATGCTTGGCAAGGGGCGATCGCGGGTTTAGGCTTAGGTTTACTCCAAGATGCCCTCACGTCTCCCTATCCCCTCTTAGAAAATGGGGTGATTAATGCCTCACCCACTCATATGCTGGGATTGGTTTTAGTCGGATTTTTGACGGGTAAATTCCAAAAAGATCGGTATTTCCAAGAGGACTTTATTTCAGTAGCTCTGCTCACCTTTGGGATGACGCTGTTGGCGGAGACGGTGATTGCGCTTCAGTTGGTGTTGATTGGCGATCGCGATTTCTCCAGTATTTGGCTAGCTCATCAACAAATTGCTCTATGTTCAGCCATTCTCAGTAGCCTTTGGGCCCCAGTAATTTATGTACCCATGAATTTGTTTTGGGAGCGCTTCTGGCCGAATAACTAAGAGTTCTGGCGATCGATATACTATTAAGTAGCCATCCTTGGTAGAGTAAAGATTGTTTGCGATCGTGGCAATAGAACAAGGTTGGACAACTGTGGTAAATCTATCTGAACTACTAGAACGGTATAATCGAGGCGATCGCCAATTTCAAGGACTTGACCTCAAAGATATAGAATTAGTCGAGATCGATTTCTCTGATGCTGATTTTTCCGGCACAGATTTCCGACAAGCTCGACTGGGAAAAAGCCACTTTTCTGGCACTAAACTCAATGGAGTTAACCTCAGTGAAGCTTTACTCTGGGGAGCGAACTTAACGCAAGCTAACTTGACGCAAGCCATTTTACGCGATACGGATTTGAGTGGAGCCAAGTTAGACCAAGCCAACTTAACTCGTACTAATCTCATCAAAGCGAGTCTTTGTGGTGCAACGTTGAAAGGAGCTAACCTATCCCAAGCCATTCTGCTCGATGCAGATTTTCGCCCCACTTCTGACCAACCCACAAACTTAGAAGATGTTATCTTCTCAGAAGCTAACTTAAGCTACGCCAATCTCAGCCAAACGATTCTCCACCGAGCGAACTTAGATCGAGCCATTCTCTGTCGTGCCAATTTAGGATTAGGACGAAGACTGCAAGGGTTTCAAACGGATTTACGAGAAGCGAGTCTGCGCTATGCTGACCTCAGCTATGCGGATTTAACCGGAGCGCTCTTAAGTCATGCGGATTTAACCGGAGCCGATCTCACTGGTACAATTTTGACAGATGCCGACCTTGAGGGAGCGTTGCTTCCATAGCAGGGGGTTTTATTCTTGCTTGAACAATAGCAAGGTGGAGGGATCGAGGGATAGGGGGGTTTTCATCATATTATTAAAAGTTACAGCGCTTTGCAATGTAACGAGGTATAGCAAAAAAATCCCCTAAAGTTAACGGGGAGTTGGGAATGGATCGTGGCTAAGGCTTTCGGTCCACCCGTTGACGATCCAATAGCTACCAAGGGAGGAGAGCGTTTTGGGGGGGGAATGGAAGGATTTGGAGGGAGCGGGTTTGAGAAGTTTACCCACTTTAGCAACTTTAGAGAGCAACAGATCGGCGCTATTGGGGGTTACGCCACTTAAAACCGGGCGATCGACCGCATCGATCGCCCCCTGTTCTATGGCAGCATAAACTTGAGCCACCTTTTGTTTAGCATTTGCGGTCACAATGAGAATGGCACAGGGAGACTGTTTCATAATTTGCCGAGTTGCTTCTACACCATTGATCGCTGGCAAATCCAGATCCATTAAGATTAAATCCGGCCGGTTTTGATGGCATTTAACCACTGCTTCTGCTCCATCCGATGCTGTCCAAATCACTTGGTAGTCAGCCACACCCTCTAACATCCGTTGTAGCGCAGCCGTGGCGATCGCCCCATGATGAGCAATTGCAATTCTCATGAATATTTAATCTGCTTCACGGCAGAATACTAAGCCACTGTACAGGGCAAAAGCACGATCCCAGTTGGTTTCTGTTTCTGCTCTGCGGAAAATATCAATATAGGGCCGAATTTCCCCAAACAAATCTCTCGGATCTGCCACCACTTTAGCTTCCTGTAAGACCGTTTCCGCAAAAGGGGTAAAATCTGACCAAAGGGGAGTCTGGGGGAGGTGTTGAATCATCACTTGAATTAAGCTATTCCATTGAAGACGGGTACTCAGTTGAGAGCGAGGAGTATCTGGGGGAATAATCCCCACACTATGATGAAATTCAAAGGAGCGATCGCAAAACCGTAGTAAGCAATTTCTCTGGGGAAGATGTAAATCACACAGATAAACATAATCCTGAGTGCGCTCCACCCTCTCCTGTTTTCCGCTCACTAACATCACCACTGATTCAAAAACAGGTAACTTTCCCTCTACCCGTTGTGCCACTTCTGACCATTCAAAACTCAAAGTTCCCAACTGATTGGATTCATCATGGCACATGATACTAACCGTTTTTCCTAGTTCCGAAATCGACTGCACCCGAAACACCCGGATCTGCTCAATTTTCTCTAAATTCACCCAAAACGCCGGAATTCCCACCTCTCGCAATTCTTGACCATAAATCCCCAATTCGCCTATATTCCCCGTGCGATGCAAACGCCAAAACCGTCCAGGGAGTTGCCGTTGGGCACTATAAAAGTCCAGGTTCATGATCCGCGAAAATTCTTTCGCTGCTGCTTTACGCGCTTCTCCAACAACCGGTTCAATAATTAATAAGCCAGGTTTGGCTTGGTTTGGATCTTGGCTGACTCTGGCGATTGCCTGTTGTCGTTGTTGCTGTTCCTGAGCTTCTTTTTGGCTTTGCAGTCGTTCCAGTCCAGAGCGAGCTTGAGAAACAATTTTCGGATGTTCCGCTTGCTGTAATAATTGCCGATAAATGGATTCAGCTAAGTCCAGTTTCCTTTTTTCTTCATACAATCGTCCTGCATACAGTCGTCCCCAGGGATTTCGGGGTTCTTTTTGCAAGAAATTCTTCAGCAAGTTTTGGGCTGTACGATAGTCTTTACGTTTAAAGGCTTTAGCAATTTGGTCAAGCATAGCGATCGGGGGAACTGCTGTATTTAGAGATGTGCTATTTTTTCAAACTCTGCCACTAGTCTAGCAGGAACTATAAAAATCATTTTAGTTCGGTACTTCTTCGGTTTTTCTTCAATTCTCATCAATTGAGGCTTTGATTGATGATTCTCTTTGCCTTTTAGTTTCACAAAGGCATAACACGAAAAGCCAATAGATTCAATGAAATTCAGCAGTTTTGTATTGGGGTAAGCCTCAGATAAAACCAAGGGTTGATCTCGGGTCAGTAGTTTTTTCGCACCTAATAAAATCTCAAAATCTGCGCCTTCAGCATCTGTCTTAATCCCTGCAACTTTTACTGAAGGATACTCGGTCATGAAATTCTCTAAAGTGTTGACTTTAACCGTCATTTTTTCAACTTCATCTTCTATCTTAGTTCTCACCAGTGAATTCAGTTCAGGCATGGCTTTCAAAGAAATTTCCATGGTTCCGACTTGAGAATAAAGTGCCTCTTTCACAATGTGACAATTTTGAAATTGTGAAATATTGTCTTCTAGAATTTTAATGACTCTTGGATCGGGTTCAAAGGCATAAACTTCACGGGATAGTGGAGCAGCAAGCAAGCTATAGTATCCAATATTTGCACCGACATCAATAAATACTTTTTCTCCATCTAAAAACTGAGTTAATAAAGCTTCTGACCCCCAATCTAACTTCTCTCTTTTCAGGAAAAGCTCTGTACCAAACCGACTTCCAAAAGGTAATATCATTTCGACATTGTTGAATAAAACCATTTTTTGATTGAGTTTGAGGATCTTATGGAAGCCACGCAATCCATAACGGTATAAAAAGTTTGAATAGCCGATTTCTTGAGCTAGTCTAAAGAAATAGTTAAATTTCCAGGAAAGAATTGAGACGATCATGATTGCCTTAAATTACGCATAAGGTTATTAATAGTTTCTATTCTATCCGTCTTTTTCTACCTTCCAAGATCGGGAGAAGTTTTTCTAATGACAGCTAACGACACTCCAATCAAAAATCAGAGTGCAACCATAGTTGTTCGGAAAATAGATTTTTTCTGTGTGTTTAACGTTTGAGCTAAATCCTCGCGACTTCCCCCAACACGCGATTAAGTTTGCCACTGACATAGCCTTCTAAGTCGAGGGTGACATAGAGAAAGCCAAAGTCCTGAAACTGCTTCACCAGTTCCGGTAAATTGGTGGAGAGAACAAAAGACTGAATCTGTTCTGGGAGGAGTTCAATTCTGGCACTTTCCCCTTCCGAGCGTACCCGAACTTGGGTTAAGCCGAGTTGCCGTAAATAGCGCTCGGCTCGTCCTACCCGTTGTAATTTAGAGAGGGTAATTTCTTCGCCGTAGGGAAAGCGAGAACTCAGACAGGGTTGAGCCGGTTTATCCCACCAGGGAAGTTGCAGATATTTGGAGATTTCCCGAACTTCAGCTTTGGTTACGCCAACTTCGGCTAACGGCGATCGCGCTCCTCGCTCTTTTGCCGCTTGAATTCCGGGGCGATAATCCTGTAAATCATCTCCATTCACCCCATCAATAACATAGGGATAACCCCAAGCTTGGGCTAGGGGTTTGAGAGTATCATGGAGTTCACTTTTACAGAAATAGCAACGATTAATCGGATTCGACGTATAGTTGGGATTGTCCATTTCGTGGGTTTGGACAATTTTATGGGTAATCCCGATCGCCGCTGCTTGCACCTTAGCATCCTCTAGATCTTCCGGCAACAGAGACGGGGATTCAGCCGTTACTGCTAGGGCGCGATCGCCCAGGCGATCGTAGGCAATTTTCGCCACCAACGTACTATCAATTCCCCCAGAATAGGCAATCAGCGCCCGATCCATTTGAGTAAATAGGGTCTGTAGACGGTTGAGTTTCTCCGTAATATCCATGTTCTGTTTAGTTTACCCTTGGTCGATATACTGGTTTTCACTCTCCACGATCTCTAGAATAACGGATGATTTCCCCTTAGAAGAGAAAGTGCCCTTAGATGGAGTAGGGAGAAACCTTTTCACCTGCAACCATACATTCTGTTACCCTCTCACTTAAGATGGAGGCTCCTTAGATGAAAACTATGTCTCTAGATAAAATTTGACCCGATCGCCTAACTCATCCATACTCAACCCTTGCACCCAATATTCTACCAGGGCATGACCGAAGGCCCAGGCGTTTTTTTCGGGGGTTGCAGGGTTTTCTAGCAGTTGCGGCCAAAGGGTCAAAAGTTCAAATTTAACTTCTAACTCTGGGTCATTACTCAGGAGTAAAAATAGATCGTAGGACATCTGTAACTTGCCAATCACTACCGGTAATTGTTCGATGGGGATTTGTTCGGCGAGGAGATAGGCGAGGGTTGGCGAACCGGTGGCAATTGTTGATACAAATCGGAGGACGGGACTTTTCAGGAGTGCAGTTAAGCCTTGAGTCGTCGCCATTTGGAACGTGTAACGGTCGATAATTTTGGCGGCGGCTAGGGTACGGGCATCGCGATCGCGTAAAAATCGGGCTAGTCTCTCTTCTTTCACCGGCCCGATCGCCTCCATGAGCAGGGCGGAGAGTTTGTCCGTATTCCAAGCCTGGCGACCGATTTGAGCATCTGCGGTGACGAGGGGCAGGAGGCGATCGCACCATTGCCCTAACTGTTGCTGACGATACTCGGTTGCCTCACGAATTGCTAACTCCTTCGGCCGCTCTCCAAATTGCCAGTCATAGGGGGGCGACCATTCCCGGATGGGGCGCAGACGGTCAACTTGCGTGACAAACGTAATAATGGGTAAGGTCTCATTCTGTTCCCGGAGTTGCTTCAAGAAATTCACATCCATTTGCAAGGCTGGATCGAGGGCAGGAGTCACTAACAAGACTAAATCGGCTTTAGCCCCAAACTCTAAAACTTGCTCGGCTAAATCGGGACGGTTGACCTGCTCGTAACCGGGGGTATCCCAAAGATGTAAGCCCTCGCCATTGGCTTCCTGCCATTGATAATTCTGAATTTTGGCGGTACTGGGTAAAACATCCACTTCCGCTCGTTCTGCTTGAAATAAGGTGTTAATCAGGCTACTTTTACCTGCCCCTGTTCGTCCGACTAAAAGTAGATTCAGAGGTTGTTCCTCAATCTGCTCCTCTGGGGACGCTTTAGCAATAATGGCGCGTAGGGTTTCGGTTTTGGCTTTCGGTAGGGTTAATTCGGAGGCTGAAACATTCAAGTCTGGGGGGATTACGTTACCATAGAGGGCGATCGCCTGCCGACAGAGATTCCGCAGGGCTGACTCCCGTAACATTTGACCTAAGTTCACCAGTAACTCCTGAGTTGCCTTATTGCCCCACTTGCGCGTCGCCTGTCTTGCTGCGGCTGCGGCTGGATTGAGCAACCACTGCGCCCAACCCCAAACCTGTAATACTTTACGCGCCGAGGGTTCCAACTTGCGATAGATTTCATAGGCTTGATAGGCTTGGCCAACGGTTACCTGATTGAGAACGGGAGAGAGTTGGCTAATGGCACGTCCCACATCCTCTACGGTTCCTTGAACCAATCCATAGGCTTGGGGAATGTAGATATTGAGTAGAGGATATTGGGTATTTTGCCCATAAGCCTCAGCCACCGCCACTACTACGGCTTGACAACGTTGAAAAAAGGTTACCTGATCTTCCCAAATGGGGCGATCGCCTTTTGACTCTTTGAGAATCGTCTCTAATGCTGTCTCAATCTGTGCCCCGACTTCCGCATTACCAATGGCAGACTGGGTTTCTTCCGTTACTGCCTCCATATCTGCACTGATGGCTGCAACTGCTGCTTCCACCTGCTCTACCATGGGGCGAGTCCACAGCACCAATAACCAGCGCCACCCCAAGAACACCAGGATAAAGATCGCCCAGATCCAACTCAGTCCCCAAGTATGTATCTGCAACCCGGCGGCAATAAGCAGTAAAATTGCGATCGAGGCGATCGGGGTAATTAAAACTATCCATTGCCACAGCTTAAAGCGCATCATAATCTATTAAAAATCAAAACTTTTATTGATGTTATTAATGCTTAATCGAGCCTAATGTATTCTTCCATGCTAACTCCTTTCGGAGAATGTCTAACGCCCTTCGATCGGCTTCCGAAAACAGATTTTGGTCAATTAATTCGCCAATAACTTGTTGCACTAACTGCGAGGCAAACATGCCCCCACTGCGCAATACATGAGCATAGTAGCCTAAATGGGGGCGGCCTTGGGCGTTTAAGTGAAACTGATAAATTTCTTCGGGACTCATCTTAAAGACTGGAGTATTAACGGGAACTACAACCCTAGGGATTCCTTGCGCTCCATGGAGGCGATCGCCTACTTGGATGAACTCTCCAATTAAAATTGTACCCAGTAAAACCCGTGTTTCGACAATCAAATCTGGTGTAAAGAAGGGATCGGGATCGTTCGACAATCGAGGTCCCGTATTCAGAAATTGGGGATTAAACAACTGGGAATTATAAACTAAACCTACTGCCCAATGGCGATCGCCGAGATCTTCGAGCTTCACAAAACAACCAAACCCATAATCGTCGGGTTCCGGTGGATTCAACAAATCGTGCTTTTCATCGAGTTGGACAACATAATCACAATGGGAATTAGATTTAACGATTTTACCCAAACGCATGGAACAATTAATCATTAATAATTAATCATGATTGTATACCTAATTGATGCCAACATTTAAGAATTTGATATAATTCTGGCGGAAGGCGGGAATTTTAGGCGATCGCCAAAACTTCGATCAATCCCACTGTATTGACATCAGGCATGGTTGTCGCAGGGGGGGTTCATGGGGCATTTTTGGCGATCGCTCAAAGTCTGATGGAGAGAGGATTTTATACCTATTGTCAAAAGTTAACGTTTAACAATAGGATAAAAACCTCCCATCCCCCCGACACCCCACACCACCCTGGTACACAAGGGAATCTCAGAATATGATTGAAAACAGGAGAGCAACAACACAATTTCTCCAAAAACTCAATTGATGAGGAACACGCAATGAAGGCTTCAGAATTACTAGAACGCTATCGTGCGGGAGAACGGAATTTTTGCCAAGTCAATTTGGCGAACGCAGACTTGCGCCAAGCCAACCTCTGCGAAATCAACTTCACGCAAGCCAATTTGATCAAAGTCAATTTGACGGGAGCCACCCTAGGGGGAGCCACCTTTAGTCAAGCGTTTATGAATCAAGCCATGCTGACAGGAGCCAACCTTATTGGGGCACACTTTGAAGAAACTTCTTTGCACGAAGCCTTCCTGAGCGATACGAATCTCCAAGGCGCAAATTTACAAGGGGCGAATTTGAGTGACTGTAATCTCAATGAGGCGATCTTAAACCATGCCAATTTACAAAAGGCTTGTTTGAGTCGGGCGAAATTGATCAATGCCTCTATGCACCATACGGTTCTGGAATATGCTAATTTAACCCACGCTATCCTGAATGGGGCGATTCTTAAACAGGCTAAATTAGCCCATAGTATCTTAGCGCAATCCATGTTAGAAACGGCAGATTTGGAACAGGCCGATCTCAGTCAAGCCATTCTCATGGGTGCGTCTCTGCGCCGGGCGATTTTACGAGAGGCGAGTTTGCGATCGAGCAATTTAATGGGGGTTTCTTTTCGTTCGGCAGATTTGCGCCAAGCCACCCTCTATCGCGCCCAACTCTACTGGACGAATTTCACCGAAGCTAATTTAAGCGAAGCGGTGTTAATGGATACGGATTTTACCCTATCCAATCTATCGCAGGCGAATTTAGAGGGGGCTTCAGTCACTGGTGCTGTGTTTCCCAAGGGATTTGACGTGAACCTAGTTAGGCAATACCGAGAACTTGGGTGAGAAATGCCCATTTATCAGCAATTTCTTGGATTTGTTTGCTGGTGGGCTTTCCTGCACCATGCCCGGCTTTGGTTTCAATGCGGATCAAGACTGGAGATGAAGCCCTGTGGGCAGCTTGTAGAGCTGCAGCAAATTTGAAACTGTGGGAAGGAACAACTCGATCGTCGCGATCGCTGGTTGTCACTAGAGTAGCAGGATAGGCGGTTCCGGGTTTCAGGTTGTGTAAGGGGGAATAGCGATAGAGGTGTTCAAAATCTTCTGAATGATCGGCACAGCCATATTCATCGCACCAAGCCCAGCCAATGGTAAATTTATGGAATCGCAGCATATCCATAACACCGACAGCGGGAAGGGCAGCGCCAAATAAGTCGGGGCGTTGCGTTAGAGACGCGCCGACTAATAAACCGCCATTACTGCCACCGGCGATCGCCAATTTCTCCGAACACGTATACTTTTGTTCAATTAACCATTCTGCTGCCGCAATAAAATCATCAAACACATTTTGTTTATTTTGTTTCATCCCCGCTTGATGCCAGTCTTCCCCATATTCTCCACCGCCCCGTAAATTGGGAACTGCATAAATTCCTCCCTGCTCCATCCACACTAAATGACTAACTGAAAAACCTGGAGTCAGTGAAATACTAAAGCCCCCATAGCCATAGAGTAAGGTTGGATTCGATCCATCAAGGGTAATCCCTTTCTTATGGGTAATAAAGAGAGGAACTTGGGTGCCATCTTTACTGGGATAAAACACTTGCTTACTCTCATAGTTATCCGGATTAAAGTTCACTTCTGGTTGCCGATACAGGGTACTTTCTCCTGTCAGCAAGTCATAGCGATAAATAGTCGTGGGAGTTGTATAGCTGGTAAAGCTATAGAAGGTTTCTGTATCTTCCGGTTTACCATTAAACCCACTCACTGAACCTAAACCAGGTAACGCAAGAGTTTTTAGATACTCTCCCTTTAAGCTATAGATCTTAACTTGAGAATGAGCATCTTGCATCGATTGAACCACAAACTGATGATTGAGCAAACTCACTTCGCCGATCACATCATTCGATTCGGGAATAATCTCTTGCCAATTCTCTTGTTCTGGATGGTTGATATCGATCGCAATGACTCGCCACTTGGGGGCTTGCCAATTGGTTATAAACCAGAAGATTGAGCCTTGATTGCCAATAAATTGATAACTGTCTTCAAATTCAGAGATTAATTCAATGATGGGACTGTTGTCTTGGCTTAAATCTTGATAAAACACCAGATTTTTCAGTTCTGTCGAGCGCCAAACACTAATCAGTAAGTATTTTCCATCTTCCGTGATTGTCGGAGAAAAGCCCCATTCTTTTTGATCGGGACGCTCATAGATGAGTTGATCTTCCGATTGAGAATCGCCGAGCCGATGGTAATACAGTTTTTCGTAATAGTTTTGTTCTTGATATTCTTGCCCTTCTTTGGGTTCGGCGTAGCGGTTGTAATAAAACCCTTGAGTATCTTTCGACCAAGTAACCGTAGAAAATTTAATCCATTTCAAATGGTCCCCGAGATCTTCTTTGCTGTCAATATTCCTGACTTTCCACTCTTGCCAATCAGAACCGGATTGGGATAAGCCATAGGCGAGGTATTGCCCATTTTCAGAAATAGCAATTCTGGATAAGGCCGTTGTACCATCGTCTGATAAAGTATTAGGATCGAGTAAAATCTGAGGCTCGGCATCCGGCTCTTGGAGACAGTAGAGAACGGATTGATTTTGCAGTCCGGAGTTTTTAAAATAGAATAGGCGATCGCCTTGTTTCGAGGGAATGGCATATTTCTCATAATTCCAGAGTTCTTCAAGACGACTTTTGAGCGATTCCCGGGTAGGGATTTGTTCTAAAAACTCAAACGTAATTTTGTTTTGATCTTCAACCCAGGCTTGGGTTTCTTCTGACTCTAAGTCCTCTAGCCATCGATAGGGATCGGATACTGGGGTACCGTGGTAATCATCAACTCGATCGACTTGACGGCTTTGGGGATATTCAAACACTTGGGAAACCTCAGACATAGTAACGTACTCCAGGAGGCGGAAAGACTCAAAAGCTATATAAGGGTATAGATTCAAGTTATCTTCGCCTTAATTGTATAATAGCTGCTTCTAGACTTTTAATCCATTCATAGAGATGCAAGTATATATGCACAAAGCTATATGTGAATTCATATAAATTCAGGAAAATATAAAAAAATATTCCAAATCTGAGAAAATTTGATAAAATTTAACATAAGAACCGTCTATACCATAGATAACTAACAGCCAAACCCATGTCTCAAGACTTTTTCCTTCCTCCTGATGAAGCCAAAACCTTTGGCGATATCGACTTTATGCGTAGAAAGCAACGGGTCAAGCATACCTATCCCAAAGGTAAGCGGGCGAGTGAAGTGGTTGAAGCCTCTTCGATGGAAATGCAAATCCGCCCTGAAGGTCAAATGATGTCTTCAACCCCTGCGAAGTCTGAACCTCAAGCCAGCAGTCAACCTTCAGAAACCACTCCCGCTCGTCGTCCTTCCAATACCAACACAGGTGGCTTAGACTTCCTGAAGATGGCAAAGGGAATGAAAAAGAAATAGAGGGCAACTGCCAATCTCTCTAAAGATTTGCTCATCTGTCTAAACACTTTTTGTCAAAAGCTCTTCACTAGATATCCAGTGGAGAGCTTTTTTCAGCTCAAGATTAACGAGTTTTTCCCTTAAAATTGGAAAGACGCAACCTCAGGTTTTCCGGTAATCATGGCAGAGCTAACTATACACTCTACTTCAGTGCAAGTCCCTAATGGCGACTTACTCATTGATGCGTATCTGGCTGAACCTACTACACCGGGTTCCCATCAGGGGATAGTCGTAGTACAGGAGATTTTTGGGGTAAATGCACATATTCGCGATGTAACCGATCGCATTGCCAAACAGGGCTATATTGCCATTGCTCCAGCGATTTATCAGCGTCTGGCTCCCGGTTTTGAAGCCGGTTATACCCCAGAAGACATTAAAATCGGCCGGGAATATAAGGTTAAAACCAAGGCGGATGAATTGCTCAGTGACATTCAGGCAACCTTAGATTATCTAAAAACACGACCCAATCTGAAATCGGGAGGCTTTGGGGCGATCGGATTTTGCTTTGGCGGCCATGTCGTTTATCTGACTGCTATCCTGGATGAGATTAAGGCCACTGCGTCTTTCTATGGTGCAGGAATTGCTACTCTCACCCCAGGGGGAGGAGCACCCACTATTACTCGTACCCCAGAGATTAAGGGAACCCTCTACTGCTTTTTTGGCAATGAAGATGCCAGTATTCCAGCTTCAGAAGTCGAGCAAATTGAAGCCACTCTAAGAGAAGCTCAGGTTTCTTATCAGATTTTCCGGTACGATGGAGCCGATCATGGCTTTTTCTGCGATCGCCGTGCTAGTTATAATGCAGAAGCTGCTACTGATGCCTGGGCTAAAGTGAAAGATTTGTTTCACGCCCAACTTCAGGCTTCTGAATAGCAACTGCCAAGGTGGTGAGGACTGCCTTGAAAGGCTCAAACCTAGCACCCATACTCGATTGCCTTTTGCCTAGCGCAAAGTGCTCTAATTTCTCAGACCCTAGTTATGAACTCTGAATCCAAACCCTCTTCTGAAACTCCCTCTTCTATTGGCTTTTCCCCAGATGACTTTGCCCAAGCTCTGCAAGAGCATGACTATACCTTCCAAAAAGGACAAGTGGTACGCGGTCGTGTGGCTGTCCATTCCCAAGAGGGAGCCTATATTGAAATTGGTGGCAAGTCTACTGCCTTTGTACCCATACAAGAGGCGGCTTTAGAAAATGTAACCGATTTGTCTACCGTTTTACCTCTGAATGAGGAATTAGATTTTCTCATTACTCGCGAACAAAATGAAGAGGGACAAGTAACACTCTCCCGTCGCCAACTGGCAATCCAGCGCCTTTGGGATACCCTATTAGAGAAGCAGGAGGATCAACAAGCGCTACAAGTTCGGGTAACCGGGAGCAATAAAGGGGGCGTGACAGTTGATGTGATGGGACTGAGAGGGTTTATCCCGCGATCGCATCTGAGTCAACGGGAAAACCTCAATGCTCTCAAGGGGGAAACCCTGACTGTAGGATTTCTGGAAGTGAATCCAGATACTCGTAAGTTGGTGCTTTCTGAACGGCTAGCAACCCAAGCGGCGACGTTTAGTCAGTTAGAAGTGGGACAATTGGTAGAAGGACGAATTGCTAATATTAAACCCTTTGGTTTATTTGTCGATTTAGGCAATACCACAGGACTGATTCATATTAAGCAAATTAGCCAAAGCTATATTGCTGCCCTCTCCAGTCATTTTTCTATTGGTCAATCCATTAAGGCAATCATTATTAGTATTGATGAAGGGAAAGGACGGATTTCTTTGTCTACCCGCATTTTGGAGAATTATCCCGGAGAGCTATTAGAAAATATGGATGAAGTCATGGAAAGTGCTACGGCTCGTCGAGAACGTGCGGTTAAATCTTTGCCTGATGCTTAGACTCATAGGTTGAGTTTCTCTAGTAGGAGGAGTATGCTTTTTCTTTCCACCTCCTACTTTTGCAACTGCTCTACATTTGGACTGTTACTGGTTAGTTGATTCAATGAAAACAATTTGGGAACTCGATTTTTACTCCCGCCCTATTCTAGATGAAAATAATAAGAAAATTTGGGAAATTCTGATTTGTGAAACTCCATTATCGATCGCGACTGACCCCGAAAACTTATTTCGGTATTCTCGGTCTTGTTCGAGTAGTAAAGTTAACTCAGGAGAATTAAAGGCTGCCCTGTTAGAGGCCATGGAGCAAGCCCCCAGTCGGCCCAGTAAGATCCGCTTCTTTCGCCGACAAATGAATAATATGATTGTCAAAGCTTGTAAGGATTTGGCTATTCCTTCAGCTCCCAGTCGCCGCACGTTAACACTGTATCAGTGGATACAACAGCGAGAAACAGAAGTCTATCCCCAAGAAGCGGGTTATGATGCCAAGGCAGCTTCTTCGCCTTCTGTAAAATATGAATCGGCGATCGCCCAATCGCTCCCAGATGCCATCCTAGGTCAAAAATGGGCATTGGTTAGCCTAGAAGCACAAGCGTTTGCCGAGATGCCCGAATGGGAAATTGCCTTTGGAGAGTCTTTTCCCTTAAGTCCATTTGAATTATCAGAAACAACTCCCATTCCTGGTATTATCCTCTTTTCCTCCCGCGCCATTCCTATGGCAGGATGGATGTCTGGTCTAGAATTAGCCTTTCTCAAAGTGATGGAAAATCGAGAAGATAGGAGCAAGAAACCCAGGCTATTACTGGAAACCGGAGTGAACGAAAGCTGGATTTTGGCTAACCTGAACACCCCCCAATTATTAAAAGAAGGAGAAAATCTAGAACAAGCTAAAAAGCAGTCTAAAGGAATTCATTTTATCGCCATTCAGTCCAATCCTGAATCAGAATCATTTGCGGGATTTTGGTTGCTGCAAGAACGATGAGTTAATCACAGCGCTTTACGCTGGGGAATAGGGAATAGGGTTGTGGTACATGGAGAGAGGATTCAAGCTTGTGTTTCATAACGCAAGCAGAGTGCTGTAATATAGCGCTTCGCTCTAGGCAACAGGGAATATAGCGAGGGAAGAGAGAATTAAGAAATTTTCTATTACCTATTCCCCATTCCCTATTCCCCATTCCCTATTACCTATTCCCCATTCCCTATTCCCTACTCATGGCTTTTGTTTTCATACGCCACTCTTTGCGCCAATGGTTAATTAAGATTGTTAACCCAGTAATTAACATCCAGAGCAAACCCAAACCATTGAGCAAAACATAAACGGATTCAAAAGATTTACCGAAATATTCCCCTTCATGGATCACCATGAGGATATGCACCTGATCGCGGCTGAGTCCAAACCAATCTTTTGCCAACCGGTAGGAAACCCCTGTAAAGACGGTGATAAACAGGGGAAGTAGGACAATGGGAGCGAGGGTTTTGTGTAGAGTACGAATGGTAAGTTTAGCCATGATTAGCCCTTATAGACTCAAATTGTTATAGCGCTAATTAAAAAAAGCCCGACTATATCGGGCTTTAGTGCGTAAGGAGTGAACGATAATTAGAGGTCGCCACCTCGCAAAAATAGAACAAAGATAACGGCTGGGCCAGCTACCACTACTAATGTTAGCATTAATAGCTGTGCTATGAGTATCCAATCGATCCCTGTGAACAAGTTTGTGATAAAATCCATGTCTCCTCCACTCTCAACCCTAGGAGTTGATGCAATTACTAGATAGAATGCAACTTCTGATTTTACATGGGGATCGACCCCAAGCTTTAAGGAAGTTAACAAAACTCAATAAAGTTTAGCCCAATTCCCCAATTCAGCTTACGGAGTAGCTTTATGGCAACTTGGCGTTGTATTAAACAGTGTGGTGCGTGCTGCCATCTCGATCCAGATGAGCGCCCGGATCTAGACCAATACCTATCCCCTAGTGAGTTAGAACTCTACTATAGTTTGGTAGCCCCTGATGGCTGGTGCATCCACTTCGATCATTTAACCAAAGAATGTACCATTTATCCAGACCGTCCCCAATTCTGTCGGGTACAACCGGATGTCTATGAAAGGATGTTTGGTATTGACGCGCAGGAGTTGAATGATTTTGCGATAGAGTGCTGTGAGCAGCAAATTGAGGGGGTTTATGGCGATCGCTCCCTGGAGTTGCTCCGATTTCGCCGCGAAGTTGGTTTAGAGACACAAGAGGGTTAGGTATTTACGGTTATTCTTGACTCACTGTTTTCGAGAGTTCCATCTCCTGAACCAAACTAGAGCCACAATGTTTACAGAACTTAGCGTCTGGATCGTGAAATAATAAACCACAGTCTTGACATTCCACTCGCACTTTTTGGGACTCTTTAACAAAATGTTTGACTAAATCTCCGACTTGCCAAGGAATTAAGGAAATTCCCGTTAAAATCATGGCTAAGGTAATCCAACGTCCGGCTTCAGAAAGGGGAGTAATATCCCCAAATCCGACGGTTGTCATGGTGACAATGCAGAAGTAAAGAGCATCGAAAAAATGGCGAAAGGATTGGGGATTGATGGCATGTTCAATCTGATAAATCAAACCAGAATAGACGAAAATAATGGAAAAGAGGGTAAAGCCGATGCGGGTAACAATCAGGTTGTTTTCTGAGTTAATGATGCCGAGAAATGTTTTAGCCCCTAGATAGCGGAGTAGATGCAAGATCCGAAACCAAATCAGGGTTTTCGAGAATCCAATTTCGATGTCGAATACCCCGAAGATAAAGGGAATAAAGATCAATAGATCAATGAGCGAATAAATGCTTAAGAAGTACTCTAGTTTCTGTTCGGCACACCAGAAGCGCAACAGATATTCTAAAATAAAGATAAGGAGAATACAGGTATTGGCTAGATCTAAAACCTGAAAGAGATCGGGGGGAAGATCGTAGGTTTGGATAACGAAAATGGCAGCAGAGATCAGGACGAGCGTAATAATGGTGAGATTGAAAATTTTCCCGAGTAGAGTTTCAATTCCCAACCATTGATTTAGGGTTTGACGTGGGGAAATGAGCTGAGAAGTCAAAATAATTAATCATGAATAATTAAGCATTATCAAGTAGGGTGGATAATGTCCCACCCTACCATTCACAGATCAACCGATGGAGGTTAGGGTACGATCGCCCACTTCCCGATCGGCATCTACTTCAGTCGTTACTGATTTAACAAGGGTTTGCATCGTCAAGTTCAGGAGCTTCAGTCACTTCACGGTTAACGGGGAAGGGAATCCTTGCCTTTAACCATCATTCCCACAGCACCGAATCCTGCGATTCCCGCTAAACCGGCAATCATAGCAACCGGCTTATTTTTAGCCTCATCTGTGATATGAGTATGGTCATGAACATGATGGATGGGAGTAGAGCTAGTGATATGACTAGCGGAAGTCGGTTCAGCCCTATCACTGGTGGGAGCAGCAGAAGTCTGGTTCTCTCCGGCTCCTTGAGTAGGAGACTTACTAAGAAAGCAAGCTTGAGCCGAAACACCGAAGAAGACAGTACTGGCGATCGCCAAACCCATGACGCTACCGATGAAGTAGGGAAATTTCATGATATTAAAACAGTTCAATAGGTTAATATCCCAATTAGGGTTTAGGCCCTAGGGATTCCGATCAATGATGCCATATTGTCGTGCGACTGACCGTTATCTGAGTAACACTTGTGCGACTACGGGAAAGCGATCGGAGATTAATATCCCTTCCCATGGCGATCGCTCGACTCTGGCAGATAAGAGGGAGCAACGAGCATCATAGTAAATGCTATCGACAGCATCCCAAGCTTTACCCGTGAATTCATGATACCCCTCTTCTGTCACTCTCCGAAAAGCTTTAGCTTTTCGGAATCGTAGAGTGTAGACAAGGCAGGCGATCGCGCCATTTTTTCTGCATATCAATTCCCAAGAGTATGCATATGGGCAAAAATGAGATCGCCACACCC
>NZ_JAGHZH010000107.1:0-2913 GCF_017746885.1 Roseofilum sp. SBFL
AAGAACCTGTTCCAGAAGGAGTAGAAATAGAGGATGAAGAGGCGGGGACAGAAACGGTTTACTATGAGCTTCCTGGAGGGATTTACTATCTACCAAAAGCGACTCAATTCTCTCGGGCTAGCCGCCCGTATCGCTTCTGGATGTCTGAAGGTGAGAGATATTTTTAGGGGTTTTGGGAGGGGTTGCCAGTTCTCTCAGGGAACTCCTTGAATTTCTCTATGCATTCTATAGAAAACTCTTATGTGATGGTCATGTGATTGGCTTATAGATGAAATTCTATGGCAATGCTTTTATCTATAATTTTTCCCTATTCTGCTTGACCTATTTCTTGCACCTTATTTTTGGAGGTGCTATGGTGGTTTTGTGTTGAATGTGTGTTGAGTAGAGCCTTATGAGCTGTTTGAGGGGCGTGTGGCTTTGCCTTGCGAGCAAGAAATAGCCAGCCTCCCATTCATCTTTATCTCATGCGGATGGCGAGACTCGAACTCGAAAGGAAAAGCCACACGCCCCTCAAGCGTGCGCGTATACCAATTCCGCCACATCCGCTGACAACTGGTGAGCATCGCTCACCGATTCTTATAGTAGCATAAGTCAACGGCGATCGCACCCATCAGAAAAAAAGATCTTCCAGAAAGGCCCCCAAACCCCCTATTCTAACGGAATATATCATGCTCAAAAACTGGAAGATGACTTTTTCAAAAATCCTGATTGCCAACCGAGGAGAGATTGCCCTTCGCATCCTCCGCACCTGTGAAGAACTGGGCATTGCCACCGTTGCTGTTCACTCCACCATAGACCATCAGGCTCTCCATGTACAGTTAGCCGATGAAGCTGTCTGTATTGGAGAGGCCAATAGCAACAAAAGCTATCTCAACATTCCCAACATTATCGCTGCTGCCCTGACCCGCAACGCCACCGCCATTCATCCGGGTTATGGTTTCCTAGCCGAAAATGCCAAATTTGCCGAAATTTGCGCCGATCACCAAATTACATTTATCGGTCCCACCCCAGAAGCCATGCGAGCAATGGGGGATAAATCCACCGCTAAAGCCACCATGCAAAAGGCTAAAGTCCCCACTGTACCCGGTAGTGATGGACTCTTGAGCAATGAACATGAAGCCATCCGTGTGGCTCGTGATATTGGCTATCCAGTCATGCTCAAAGCCACGGCTGGAGGAGGCGGACGGGGAATGCGCCTGGTTCGGGATGAGAGCCAACTGATTAAACTGTTCCGAGCCGCTCAAGGAGAAGCCGAAGCCGCCTTTGGTAATGCTGGGGTTTACCTAGAAAAATTTATTGAAAATCCCCGCCATATTGAATTTCAGATTTTAGCTGACTCCTACGGTAATGTCATTCACCTAGGGGAGCGAGAATGCTCAATTCAAAGACGACATCAAAAACTGTTAGAAGAATCTCCCAGCCCCGCTCTAACCCCGAAACTGCGGCAAAAAATGGGAGAAGCTGCCATTAAAGCAGCGCGTTCGATTAACTACACGGGAGCCGGAACCATTGAGTTTCTACTCGATAAATCTGGCAATTTCTACTTCATGGAAATGAACACCCGGATTCAAGTCGAACATCCAGTTACGGAAATGGTGACCGGACTGGATTTAATTGCCGAACAAATCCGCATTGCCCAAGGAGAAAAACTCTCCTTAAGCCAAAAACAAGTTCAATTCAGAGGTCATGCGATCGAATGTCGGGTGAATGCCGAAGATCCCGATCATAATTTCCGTCCTAACCCCGGCCGCATCAGTGGCTATCTCGTTCCTGGAGGCCCCGGTGTGCGGTTTGATTCCCATGTCTACACCGATTACGAAATTCCCCCCTATTATGATTCCCTTATTGGTAAATTAATTGTTTGGGGTGCAGACCGAGATAGTGCAATCCGTCGCATGAGACGGGCCTTGCAAGAATGTGCAATTACGGGTGTACCAACCACGATTGAATTTCACCAGAAAATTCTGGAAACTTCAGCTTTCTTAGAAGGCAATGTGTACACTAACTTTATTGAACAGTACTTTGGTTAAAAAATAGGGTAAATAGTGCATTAAAAAACAGGAGGTAATTACCGATACTTTTTCCTTCGTTGTAGCGCTTTAGCGCTACAACAAGTCGCACCTAATACCTTGTTTGAGATGAAATAGTCCACTACGATACTTGGCTCTTGCCTGACGTATGAAATTTCTGGGAATTGATTTAGGATGGCGCTCTGGAGCGACTGGGTTGTGTTGCTTAGAGTGGGGCGCTGGGCAATTGCATCTGCTAGACTTAACGACAGAGATCGACCTGGAGCGGATTCTGGCTTGGATCGATCGCCAGGTTCCCTCCGAAACTCCTGGATTAATTGCCGTAGATGCGCCAACTCTAATTCCTAATCTAACCGGAATGCGTCTGTGCGATCGCCTCACCCATCGCTATTTCGGCAAGTACGATGCGGGATGTTATCCTGCCAATCAACAGCGTCCATTTGCCGAGCGTACCACAGGATTTGGTGAATCTTTAACCACACGGGGGTTTAGCCATGCCCCGGAAATCATGCCTCAAACACCCGGACGCTATCAAATAGAAGTCTATCCCCATCCAGCGATCGTGAATTTATTTGGACTAGAGCGGATTTTGAAGTACAAAAAAGGTAGGGTGGGCGATCGTCGATTAGAATTATCTAAACTGCGAGAGTTTATCAGAAGAATGGGTCTAAAACCCCGTCCTTCTAGGACGGCTTTTCTTGTTCTCTAATGTACTGCTTTAGAACTTCTATTGGCGCGCCTCCAATGGAGCTAACAAAATAGCTAGGACTCCAGAGGGCATCTTTTCCATAGGGTTTAGGGTAGCCAGCTTGACCATATCGACGACTAGAAACGCCTTTAAGGGCATTCACCATCTGAGAGATAGAAAGCTTAGGTGGGTACT
>NZ_JAGHZH010000108.1:0-64528 GCF_017746885.1 Roseofilum sp. SBFL
ACCATTGAGGTGATGGAAGACCTCTTAGTTGAGCGGTGTTTGACCTTGGCTAATTCTATGCACGAGCCAGTTCGTCATCTGACTCAATTTCATTGGTGGCCAGTGTGACTTTCTCTTTCCCATACTATCCGGATTTGGTATAACTTATCTATTCCCGGATTAGTTGTAGCCAAAGAACTTAATCCGGATCTAGGAACATTTCCTCTTTTTCGACCATTTAGCCCTCATTATGTTTGGCAAGCCTATGAGGGTGAAGTCTATAATTCCTTAATCGCATCCCCAGATTTAAACAACCAGTTAAAAGAGCTTCTCGCATTTAGCAATTAATACTTATAGCGCTTTACTCTGGTAATGGGTCAACGTTTTTTACCCTTGAAATTTGCTCTTTTCCCTATTCTGTCTCGTCGTGTTCAAAAATAGCTCCTCTTTGCAACAGGGAATCATGCATCGCTTGTGTTAATCCTGGATTATCCTTGAATCGGGTATCGTGAACCTTGGCTCGATCGAGGATAATATTAGTCAGATCGGATAGCACAATACCTGCACCGGTTAAGTCAGCTCCAGTAAAGTTGGCACCTGTTAACTGGGTATCGCTGAGGTTAGCATTACTGAGATTCGCTTCAGTAAAGTCAGCGCCGCTTAAGTTAGCTCCACTGAGGTTGGCAAGAGCTAAACTAGCGCGGTGGAAGTTTGCCCTTTCTAAATAAGCATCACTAAGATAAGCGCCGCTTAAGTCGGCTCCACCAAAGTTGGCATGTTGAAGATTGGCGCTACTCAAATCGACATCACAGAGTTCTGCTCCGCGCAGATAGACGCGGCAAAGGTTGGCTTCGCTCAAGTCTAAACCGTTTAAGTTTGTACCTAAGAGTTTGGCTCCAGCTAAGTCTTGAGCGAGGTTTAAGCCAGCAATTTCCGCAAGTTCTTGGAAGTGGTCGGTGTTGGCGGTGGTAATTTGGGTAATGAGAGCTAAGGCAGTTGCTCCGTCAAAGCTAGGTTTAGGTTGATGGCTCGATGGCATCTCCACTTTCCCTTGAGATTGCCAGAGGGTACGACTGATGTAGGGTTGCAGTTGTGATTGTAGCAGCATGAGGGCTAGTTTTTGCTCGGCGATCGCCACTTGATTCGGAGTTACTTGATGGAGCCATAACCCTTCTGCCCCCATAATTTGAATCTCCGTAGCCTTCAGAGAAAACCTTGCTTCCAACGCTCCTTGACTAGACGTGGCTTGAATGCGCCCCCACTTACATCGAGAGATCGAACCTGCCAATATCTGCCCTGATTTGACTGGAGTTAACGTCCAGGTGGGATTTTCCGGGGTTCCAGAGGCGATCGCCTGCGCTCCAATACCGCTCAAATCTGGTTCCTGCTCCGCTTCTGAACACCAAATCCCTTCTTTCAACCTCAGCGCTAATTCACCCCCCTTCAAGCCAAATTGCAGTTGGCCATTTCCCAGAGGTTCCCATCGATCGCCGCAGGCTATACTCAAATACAAATCATACTCTTGTCCCTCTCCCGTAGACTCAGAAAGGGACACAACAGACCACTCTATAGATAGAACTTCTGGATATCGATTCTCAGTCAAGGGTTGGGACATAAAGCTTGCTCTTACTCATTCAACCTGTCATTGTCTCACGCTTTGCTCCTCAATTTGCTATTCCCTATTCCCCATCACCTTACTCAGCACTGCCTCCAATACATCGATCACCCGATTTAAGGCAGACTCATCTTGTAAACTAGATAAGACAAAACTGGTTAACCTGGGTTCTACAGGATCGACCGGGAGGGATAACCCAATTGAACTAAACTGATTTCTTAAATAGTTCCATTCCTTCTTTTTATCAAAAGGAGGTAGGATAGCATAGCTTCTAGACGAAACCTGAAGCACCCCATCAATACTAATACTAAAAAACTCACTCATCTGAGCATTGGGGGCATTGGATGGAGCCACCCAAACCGAAAATCCACCATAGGTATCTCCCATGCCCCATTTAATTCGCAGGGGCTTATCTTGGATTACCCAATCATACAACCGGCGTACAATTTGCGCCTCTTCCTGGCTCTGTCGGGCCCCATATTCATAGAAAAATGACGTTTGATCCCAACGCCTGCGCTCTAGCACCGTACTGGCCTTTTTCTGCTGGGATTCCGCTGTTTTGCCAATCACGCGGGGAACCAAGGTTTTTAACCCCGTTTCACTCACATATTGCTTAACTTCTAAGGCTAAAATTTCCAAGGGGTCCATTTGGGGATTAAGAAACTCAATCATCACCCGAAACTCTGGAGAAACCTCGTCCGAGACAAAAATCAATCTGACTTTGCCCGCTTGTAGATGGGTTTTGACTTTCTGCCAGAATTTTTCTTCATCCACATCAGTTCCTAAGAAGGATTCAAACACCTGTTCTGGATCTCGCCCTTGCTCGCGACAATTGAGTTCAAATTGGGCAATGACCGATTCTACGGGCCAGTGTAAAGGCAGTTGGGCAGCATACTCTAACATTTTGCCCATCATTTCCCGGCGCGATCGCTTGCTATCCTCTTTCTGAATGGCAACCAAAGTAGGAATACCATCTTGATCCACAAATAGGTGATCTAAAGACCAGCTATTATCATCTTCCTCGTCTAGGGTGGAGGTTATTTCACGAGTAATGCCTAACCACCATCTAGGGGTTGCTCGATCGATCTGATCGCCTGCTAAAAGATTAGGATATTTTTCAATTAACTCTTGCAGGCGCTCTTCTGAATCATAGGATTGTTCCATCATCTCTACTAAATGATCCTCATCCTGAATCAGATAAATTCCCCCACCCATGAATTGTCCTCTTTAGATTACAACTTGGCCAGTAAACACCGATTGAGCCGGCCCGGTCATGTATAGTCTATCGTTTACAGCCCACTCAATGTCCAGATCGCCACCTGGCAATTCTACGGTCGTGCGGCGATCGCACTTCTTAGAGAGTACTCCAGCAACCACCGTTGCACAAGCCCCTGTTCCACAAGCTAAGGTGATCCCAGCACCTCGCTCCCAAACCCGCATTTTCACCCGGTTGGGCGCTAGAACCTGTACAAATTCCGTATTAATCCGTTCTGGGAAAACTGGATGATGTTCAAATTGGGGGCCAATTTTCTCTAAGGCAATTTTCTCCACATCCTCTACAAACATCACGCAATGGGGATTTCCCATACTCACACAAGTCACTAACCAGGATTGTCCCGCCACTTCCAATGCCCGATCTACAACCGGATCGCTTTCCGATCCCAAGGTGGTCGGAATCTCTGCCCCTCCTAAGCGAGGAATGCCCATATCCACCGTTATCTGACCCTGTGACCCCAGTTTAGGAACCATTACCCCGGCTAAAGTCGAAATCTGATATTCTTCCTTTCCAGACCCATCTAGCTGGGCGACAAACTGGGCAAAACAGCGAATACCATTGCCACACATCTGGGGTTCCGAACCATCGGAATTAAAAATCCGCATGGTGTAATCCGTCCCCTCCTGTCCAGGAAGCGCAAAAATCACCCCATCAGCTCCAATGCCAAAATGGCGATCGCACAATTCAACCGCCTGCTCCGGCGTAATCAAAGGCTCCTGAGTTCCCCGATTATCCAGCAAAATAAAATCATTCCCCAATCCCTGATACTTCGTAAATTCGAGTTCCATAACCTTACCCTACTCAATTTTCATCATGGTAATTGGTAATAGAGAACAGACAATAGGCAATACGCAATGAGTCAATCCCTCTCCGGGTTTCCCCATCTCCCCAGTCCCGCCCCACTCCCATTTTCAGACATCCCTTGTTAAACTTTGTTCGGGAGTCTCTAATTCCCACATTAAACCATCATTGGCCCTCTAACTATGTCCGAGTTTGATACGAGTTTACCCAGTGTTCGCAACATCCAGAACTTCATCCAAGAAAAAAATGAAGTTGAACTCAAATTAGTCACCGACGATCTAATTGTAGGCAAGATTGTTTGGCAAGATGTCAACTGTATCTGCTTGATGGATCACTATGAACAATCCACTATCGTCTGGCGACAAGCGATTGTTTTTATAAAACCTAAACCCTAAGTCCTTATCCTTACACTTGAGTTCTCTAAACCCCCGATCGCTCGATGAACATCTTCACCCGATATCAATCCACCCTGCTTACCCTAATCTCTTGGGCCGCCCTAAGCCAGCCCCTCCAAGCTTTACAAGTTCGGGTTAATCCCCAATCTGCCCAGCTTGGAGATACCATCTCTGTACAAATTCAGGTCACCACTCCAGACTCCCCCACCGTACAGATGGGAAATACAACTTACCCCGTATTTCCCTTAAGTCCCAATCGATTTCGGGCCTTGATTCCATCGAGTCCCTTAGATAATCCCGGGACCTGGTCGATTCAGGTTCAAGGAGATGGAAAAACCGAAACCGTTAGAGTAGGAATGGGCAATCGCACCTTTCCCACCCAAAGCATTTGGTTATCCGAAAGCGATGCGGCTCTTGAAGGAACTGACCACGAATTTGACAGCGTAGATGCATTCAAGAGCCTGGTTACTCCCCAAAAATTCTGGAACGGCCCCTTTTTGCGCCCCAGTTCAGGGTATGTTTCCACCGTCTTTGGCGTTCAACGCTACTATAACGGTGAATTTGCTGACAATTACTACCATCGGGGTGTTGATTATGCCGCAGCTACCGGTTCTCCGGTCATTGCCCCTGCTGCGGGAATCATTTCCCTCGTGGGTAGAGAAGTCGATGGGTTTGAAATCCATGGAAACACCATTGGACTCGATCATGGCCAGGGAATCTTGAGCATTTTTATCCATCTCCACACTATTAATGTGCAGGAAGGACAAAGGGTGGAAGCGGGTCAAGTCATTGGTACAGTAGGGTCTACCGGCGCTTCAACTGGTCCTCACCTACACTGGGGACTCTATGTAAATGGTGTGGCTGTCGATCCTGTGCCTTGGCGCTATGAAGGCATTGAATAAATCTATTAATCTTCAGAGGTTAGAATATTTCACAAGATCAAAGTGATCCGGATCGTAGAAATTCTTGGGGCAAACTGGGGGAAGATGGATGAAAAGTGTATCGTTAATGGTGAGCAAGGAAACTGTGGAGTAGATTCAGCCTTATGAGTATCCAAGAGATTGTGGAACAGGCCCTCAAGGATGGCTATTTAACCCCAGCCATGGAAGCTGAGGTGGGGAATATTTGTGATAATGCCTCAGAGCTATCTATTGAGGAATACATGGCTTTAGACCGGTTAATGGGGTGTTTATTGACCGGTGAAGTCGTGGCGGTTCCCCGGAAGCAATTCATTAATGTGATGGAAGAATTAGTGCTAACCGAGTCCATGAGTTGTGTAGCGGCGATCGAAGAAAAAGACGGAATTAAACTAGATTTGGGAGATGTGGCGGCCTATGCTCTCAACCGCCTACCTCCCCTATATGCCACGACCGAAGAAGGGGCCCGCTATCAACGAGATCGAGCCAAACAAGAGCTGATGGCTTTAATTAAGCAACAGGTTGGTGCGGCCATTTCTAAGAACCAAGAAAAACCTCAAGAACCCGAACGGCAAGCCCTGGGTAAAACGGATAACGTTCTTTCTCAGGTTAGCCATTTGTTACAAAATTATGCACAGACTTACGAGAAAAAGCCTCAACCTCTGGAATGATCTGTGCTTTAATCCTAGGGATAATGCCCTGTTTCAGGTACACTAGGGAGAGATTGAACGGGAACTTAGAGCAAAACCCCACGTCATGTCTAGACTGGAGTGTTTAAGCACTAATTCTGTCCATGAGTCAATCTGTTTCTTTATCCTGGTCAACGGTTGGGGCAGGAGTTCCTCAAGCACCTGTGCAGCCCGAAAAACTCTCAAACACCGATCTTATTGTGCGCTGTCAGGCCGGTCTTCGCCCTGATAAATTGGCATTTGCTGAATTGGTTAGGCGATATCAATCCCATGTCAATCGGATGCTCTATCACTTGGCTCCAGATTGGCAAGACCGGGCAGATCTAGGTCAGGAAGTCTGGATTCGGGTCTATCGTAATGTGAAGCGTCTGAACGATCCGGCTAAGTTTCGCGGATGGTTAAGTCGGATTACGACAAATTTGTTTTATGATGAACTCCGCAAGCGTAAACGGGTAAGACCTCCAATTTCTTTAGATGCCCCACGCCGGTTTGATGATGAGGAGATCAGTTGGGAACTTCCGGCTGGCGATCCAGGCCCAGAAGAGAGTCTAACCACAACCGAGTTTTACGAACAATTGCAACAGGCGATCGCCGATTTGCCAGAAACGTTCCGCACAACGATTATCCTGCGGGAAATCGAAGGGATGGCCTATGAAGAAATTGCCGACATTACGGGTGTGTCTCTAGGAACGGTAAAATCTCGGATTGCTAGGGCGCGTCAACGCTTACAAGTCCAACTTCAGAAGTATCTCAATAGCTAAGAAGAAAAACTGACCTGTTCAGACTTCGTGTTGAGAAATCTTAAGATTAATTGGAAACTTAAATACCCCTTTTAGGATCATTAGGTGTACACTATCTTGGGTTAGTAACTAAGTGTGATCTTGAGTTTATCAACTTGGTAGGTGACCCCCTATGACTCCTCACTTTGATTGTCAACCCCATTCCCAGAAGGAGGGATATTTATCCCATCTGACTTCCTGGAATGACACCAACCCCAATTCACATATGGGTGTACCTGATATGTTAAAACGCGATCGCTTTGAACTGCTCAGTGCCTATCTTGATGGCGAAGTCAGTGCTTCGGAAAGCAAACAGGTGGAAGAATGGCTAGACAATGACCCTACGGTTCAATGTCTCTATCAACGCCTGCTTAAACTTCGTCAAGGCTTTGAAATGTTGCCCACTCCTCCCCAAGAGCAACCCGTGGAGGATATGGTTACTCAAGTGATGGGCCGCTTAGATCGACGACCCAAACGCACCGCCCTCTTATGGGGAACAGGGGCGATCGCCGCTGCTGCAGTGGCAGTCCTATCTACAACCTTTGCGAATTCTGACCAACTGTTCCCCCAAATAGCGGAAACCCCGACCTCGCCAGCTCTGATGCGTATCGCCCTGGATCAGCCCCTGATTAATATCCCTAAATCGGATAACAATCCTTTGGGAATGCCTAATGCAACGGGCGATCTTCATCAAATGCTCCAGAATGACCGCTAATCAGATACGGGAGACCAAGAGCCGTTGAGTAACTCAGTGCCCCCGTATCCCTCAATCTTCTCTACACTCATCACATAGACCAAAGCATCACCCAGAGGTTCACCAGTTGGTCGAAAGACAGGCATCAACTGGCGTAGATATTGGTTGTCCTCTAAGGGTGAGTCGGGGTGATAGCCCTCTAATTGATCGAGCTGATCGAGCAGGTGTGAATCCTGAAAATGGAGTACATATCCCTCAATCCGCTTCGTTCCTACAGTCAGGCCTGGATAACCCATGGGTAGCAAAAATAAACGCCCCCAGGCGATCGCCTCTTCTTCTTTGACGATACGCCCTTCGCAATAGCGCTGGTAATTCACTTCACCGGGCTTGAGCGTCCCATAAACAAAAACTTTGAACATTGGCTTGAGCTAAGTATTAATAAACCCCTTTCTAATACAGCATATTTAACCACAGGTGAACGAGGTTCTCTATTGGGTTCTCAGTTGAAATCAGCCATTCTTATGCAAATGCTCGGAAATTGTTACATTAATTTACATCAAGAATAACCTACAATAAGGGCATATTTGCCCATTCAGTAAGGATAAAATACCATGTCAGTTATCGCCGTCATCGATTACGATATGGGTAATTTGCACTCGGTTTGTAAGGGACTGGAGAAAGCCGGTGCAACCCCCAAAGTAACCGACCGAGCTACAGAAATACACCAAGCAGACGCTGTGGTGTTACCGGGGGTAGGGGCCTTTGATCCAGCCGTGGAGCATATTCGATCGCGGTACTTAGAAGATCCGATTAAAGAGGCGATCTCCAGTGGGAAACCTTTTCTTGGTATTTGCTTAGGATTACAAATCCTGTTTGACTACAGCGAAGAAGGACAGCAACCCGGTCTAGGTATTCTCCCTGGAGCAGTCCGTCGTTTTCACTGGGAGCCGGGAATAACCATTCCCCACATGGGATGGAATCACTTGCACTTTACCCAACCGGATATTCCCTTATGGACGCATTTATCAACCACTTCTTGGATGTATTTTGTCCACTCCTACTATGTCGATCCCCAAGATAAAGCGGTCTGCGGAGCAACGGTGACCCATGGAACTCAATGTGTAACAGCGGCGATCGCCAAAAACAACCTCATGGCTGTTCAATTTCACCCTGAAAAATCCGACCGCGCTGGACTACAAATTCTCTCTAACTTTGTCGAACATGTCCGGTCTCAAAGCCCAATTTGCGTTTAATCTCACCAATCTTCAAGATTAAGAGTACACTCATGTATTTTAGTCTTGAAGTATCACATCTAGTCTGTTGATTTTACAGCCAAACTATTGTGTTACCTCTGGTCGTTAAGGAAAATACACTTTTTACCTTTAAATTCTGGTTAAATGACCAGATTCAAGAGGGAATGAACTACAAACAGGAAATGTTTTGTCGGTTATATACCCTCAGCCCTCAATTCCGGGCCCAACTCTATCAGTTTGGCTGTAAACTCACTTACAATGAAACTCGTGTAGTGATTAGTATTACAGAAAAGCATTGCAGTTTGTGGGTAAGCTTACGAGACCCCATTGTGAAAGCTGTTCTCATTGATGGACTCTCTTTGGATTTACCCAGTCCCCTGAAAAAAGATGACTTCCCCAATACCCTACCCCCATCCTAGAACCCAAGAGAATAAAGCTTGCCGCTAAAACGTTAATTTTGTCAATTAACTTAACCTAATTGCCCCTCCCATTTCAGGCAAAGTGAGTTAACTTAACAGAAAATAGACTGCAATTGAGACCCTTAGGGCAATCCAATTGGTAGTTGAGTCTGATCTTCTACTCTAGTAGAGTTCACTTACAAAAACCACTACATTTTCGTGTTTTTGTAGTATGGCAAAGCCAACCCTAATTTTTCCTCCCCTTGATGTCACGCTCTGGTTAAAATCCAGTCCTAAGATCGCCGATCCAACCTCTAGTTGGAAGGGTCTTACTCTCCCAGTTCGCTGGTGTCGGATCATCAGGGGAACCTCTCTAGAGGAGGACTAAGGAACCTCCTCTAAGTGAATATGGGGTGCTACCCCCCCATACTCATTTAACTAGAGAAAACGATCTAATTTTCCCTAATCTGACCCACAGATCCCTCAAGTATTGTTAAACTTGAAAGGTTTGTTGGTAGATAAGGGTGAACAAAAACTCACCAACACAATTTCTCAATTTCATTTCTTAAGATATTTATAAGGAGCATGAGGAACGCGGCATGACCCAGGCTAAAAACCTACTCCCAACCCTCGAACCCCCCGAACTAGAAGAGGAACTGTATGCAATAGAGGAGGATGAACTAGAAGATTATCTAGATACTACTCCGGATGAGGAAGACGGTAAGTCTGGCAAAGTTCGCTCGATACGTCGAAAGACCCAAGTCAAGAAAAAGCATTATACAGAAGACTCTATTCGTCTGTATTTACAAGAAATTGGTCGGATTCGATTGTTAAGGGCTGATGAAGAAATTGAACTAGCCCGTAAAATTGCTGATTTATTAGAATTAGAGCGTCTGAGAGACGATTTAGAAGATGGGCTAGAACGAGAACCCAGCGATGCAGAATGGGCGGAATCGGTGGGAATGCCTTTGCCCCAGTTTCGCTATCGTTTGCATCTGGGAAGACGAGCTAAAGACAAGATGGTACAGTCCAACTTGCGTCTGGTGGTTTCGATCGCCAAAAAATATATGAATCGGGGCTTATCCTTCCAAGATTTGATTCAGGAAGGGAGCTTAGGCTTAATCCGGGCTGCCGAAAAATTCGACCATGAGAAAGGATATAAGTTCTCGACTTATGCCACTTGGTGGATTCGTCAAGCAATTACGCGGGCGATCGCCGATCAATCTCGTACAATTCGTCTTCCGGTTCACCTCTACGAAACCATTTCTCGGATTAAAAAGACGACTAAACTCCTCTCCCAAGAAATGGGGCGCAAACCCACCGAGGAAGAAATCGCAGAACGGATGGAAATGACCATCGAAAAACTGCGGTTCATTGCCAAATCTGCACAACTGCCCATCTCTCTAGAAACTCCTATTGGTAAAGAAGAAGATTCTCGTTTAGGGGACTTTATTGAATCGGATGGGGAAACTCCAGAAGACGAAGTTTCTAAGAGTTTACTGCGTGAAGACTTAGAAGGAGTCCTTGGAACCCTTAGTCCTCGCGAACGGGATGTCTTGCGTCTGCGCTATGGCTTAGATGATGGACGCATGAAAACCCTTGAGGAAATTGGACAAATCTTTAATGTGACACGGGAGCGGATACGGCAAATTGAGGCGAAAGCCTTGCGTAAATTGCGTCATCCCAACCGCAATAGTATTTTACGGGAATATATCGGCTAGCTCCTAGCCTCGCTATTCACTCTGAAAGACGGCAAGTCTTAACCTGCCGTCTTTTTGTTATATAGCGACTGCTAAGGGGGTTAGGGTGAACCTCAAGCGATCGAACCTAGCATCTATAATCTATAAATCTATTGCTTATTCCCTATTCCTTAGCGTGTAGAGCTATAACCCCAAAATCCCCAGCACTCCATCACTAGAAACCAATTGAATTCCTAGGGCAACTACAAAGCCAAGCATGGCTAAACGGCCATTCCAGATTTCTGCTTGGGGGGTGAAGCCGACCTTCCAAGCATTACGGTTGGGTAAAGTTTCGCGATTTTCCATAGATTGAAGTCCTCATTGACGCTCAAATTGTTGGTGTAAATAAATATTAACAAAATGAGAAAGAGTTGGCTGTACTTTTGATGAGGATTCAGAACTTCTTATGGTTTTGATCCTCAATGGGGAAAATGGCTAATCCCGTCTGGACAGAAAATAGGTGAATTTGTTCAGGAATCATAGAAAACCAGAGGGTTTCCCCGATCTTGATGGAGCGCGGTTGAGATAATCTCAGATTAAGAATTTTAGTTTCTTCTGCGAGACTTCCCGAAAGTAAGGTTTCATGACCGAGTTGCTCCACTGCTTTCACCTGAATCGGTAAATTTTTAGGTGCAGGAGCGCTTTCCTGAAGGTGTTCTGGGCGAATGCCTAAAATTAGGGAAGACTCCCCTAATTTCTGTAAGGGGTATTGCCACCTTTCTGGTAAGGTAAAGCGAAATTGAGGATGCTGTAATAGAAGGGGTGCAGACAGCTTGACGGGTATAAAATTCATGGGTGGAGAACCAATAAATTGGGCGACAAACTGATTGGCGGGACGATGATAGAGTTCTAAGGGTTGAGCGACCTGTTGCAGTTCTCCTTGATTCATGACTGCGATGCGATCGCCCATCGTCATTGCTTCTACTTGATCGTGAGTTACATAAATCGTTGTTACTCCCACCTGTCGCTGTAATTCCACAATCTGCGATCGCGTTTGTGTCCGTAACTGAGCATCTAAATTAGATAAGGGTTCATCCATGAGGAAAACTTGGGGATTTCTGGCGATCGCCCGTCCCAGAGCTACTCTTTGCTTCTGTCCCCCAGATAACTGTTTAGGTAGGCGCTCCAATAGAGTCTCAATTTCCAATAACCGGGCGACTTGTTGCACCTGCGCTTTAATCTGACGCTCCTCTAGGGACATATAGCGCAAACCGGGAGGAAGCGATCGCGTTAGGGCGACTCCCCCTCGTTTCATCCATTGTTCCATTGATTGTCCTGAATTCCCCCGCCTCAAGCCAAAGGCGATGTTCTCATAAACGGTCATGTGGGGATAAAGGGCATAATTTTGAAACACCATGGCGGTATTACGAGCTTTCGGGGGTAAGGTATTGACTTGGCGATCGCCAATCCAAACCTGTCCCCCCGTCAAACTCTCCAAACCCGAAATAATCCGCAATAGGGTACTCTTACCACATCCAGATGGCCCCACTAAAACCAAAAACTCCCCATCCTCAACCGTCAAATTAATATTCCGCAAAACCGGCGCTTTCGGTTTACGAGAGCTTTCACTCCCGTCAAGTTCAGCCACTAACTGCTGCTGAACTTCGCCAGCAGAAGCCACAAAACTCTTATAAAGACTCTCTAAAACTACCTTTGCCACAGAACTTCAAACTTCGATAATTTCCTTGATACAGCGCTTCACGCTGCTATGAGGTACGATAACCTAAATTGTTCTTTTGAGGGCATGTCCATGAAAAGATTTAAACATGGTCATAGCCTGAAAAATCGTTTTCCGATTACCGATCACCTATTACCAAATACCGCGCGAAGGGCTATATGTCAAGGCGTTTAGGTGACATTTGATTACCCCTTTACATAGATGATGATAAAATAAGGAAGAATAAAACTCCTAAAGCGTTTAAAAGTTTAAAATGAAAGCAATTACAACTACGGGAACAATCGATCGGGTCAATTATCCTTAGATGCCCCAATTCAAGAAACTTTACCGAAACAAGTGCGAGTCATTATTATTTTTGAAGAAACGGAAGAAGAACTCAATGAAACATGAATAAAATTGGTGAATATCCATCAATATCACTAATTTTATCCCAAAAATTAGAACAAGAATTGAAGTAATAATTTACAGAATATGCTTACGAATTAAGAGAGAGAATCATTCAACTTTTTCAGAATATTAAACAGGAAATCTATCAAGATCGTCAAGATAAATGAATGTAGAGAATATGAATTTTATAGCTAAATGAATAAGGAAAGGCATCAAAGTGAATACTCTCTGTATGAGATTATCAATCTAGCTAGAGATGAAAGTATCCAAGAAATATACAGGCTGGTATCTCTCAATAATAGCATGATTCACATACAAGATGAAAATGGCACAACACTTCTTATGGAAGCATCAGGACAGGGAAACTTTGAACTGGTTAAGCTTTTAGTCGATGCAGGAGCTGATCCTAATCAAATTGATATAATGGGGTTTTGTGCATTACTTTATTCGGCTCAAGAAGAATATTGGGAGATTTTTGAATATTTATTTAACTTGACCAATCAAGGCTTAAAAGAGTCATCTTTATTTATGTCTACAGTACATGGAGAATTAAAAGTTCTTCAAGCTCTGATAGACAAAAAAGTTAGTGTAGATGCATATCGGCAGAAGGGGGTATGGAGTAAGAATGGTTGTACCGCTTTGATTTTAACAGTTCAAGAAGGTCGTGTTGATATAGTAAAAAGTCTACTAAAGGCCGGTGCAAATCCTAATTTAGCTGAAGAAGATACAGGTGGAACTCCTTTAATGTATGCGGCAAAAAATGGATACTTGGAAATCCTTGATCTATTGTTAGAAGCTGGTGCAGATCCAACTATTAGAGATTATTCTAATGAAACTGCTCTAATGAAAGCCGAAAAATTCAATAATATCAAGATTTGGCAGACTTGATATAACATAATTGCAAACCGTTAACTGCTACTGACAAATCCTTATATCATGCGATTTTTATTTCCCAGTGATGCGATTAACCCCAAGAAACCTGACCGTGCTTTTATCGATAGCATAGCAGTATTCAAGGAGATGGGATACCAAATTTCCTTCGTTCCTCTAGAATCCCTTCATCAAGGAAAGTATAACGTCTTTCCTGCAATCTCTGAAAACGAAACTATTCTTTATCATGGATGGATGATGACTAATGATGAGTATACCACTCTGTATCATGGGATCTCTACTCATAGAGCAATAATGTTAACCGATCCTAAAACCTATCTTCAGTGTCACCATCTGCCGAATTGGTATCCTCTGATTTCAGAATTCACCCCAAAAACTGTTGTTTTTCCTGCTGATGTTGATTTGAAAACTGAACTCAATACCTTAAATTGGCTATCTTACTTTATTAAAGATTATGTGAAATCGCTCAAGATAGCATCAGGGTCTTTACTCGAGTCTACCGATGATGTACCGCAGCTTATTGCGAATATGATTAAGTTTAGACAAGGGATCGAAGGCGGATTCTGCGTGCGAGAAGTTGAAGAGTTTGTACCTGATTCAGAAACTCGATATTTTGTGGTTCAAGGCATACCTTATGCTCATGAACCCGAACATCGTATCCCCAAAATTGTTCATCAAGTTGCCGATCGCATTAATAGTCTCTTCTTCACTATTGATGTCGTTCAACACAGAGATGGACGCGATCGCGTGGTACAAATAGGTGATGGGCAAGTCTCCGATTTCGTCGGATGGACACCTCAGAGATTAGCGGCTATTATCGCGGCAATCTTCCCTCCCAGTTACTGACTTTGTTAGTCTTGTAAAACGTATTGTAAGAGGTCAATTGTCTTGAGCCTTTCCTGGGACTGAAGTTTCAACAGCCGATCGCCGGTTCCATCCTTACCCATCTCTTGCACCTTATCTACCTCTAAGCGCCAAAACCGTTGACTGCTACTGACAACTTGTACTTTTCCACCCGAAGGTGCTAATACCATGCCTACCATGCGGTCGCTACGCTGACTAAATTGTAGAGCCTGAGTGCCAATATCCCCACGATTTCCTTGGCGAATGACCTCCACTCGAACCCGTTTCCCGAATCCCATCTCGGAAACCAACAGGATTTGATCCTGGGGATGCGCTACCACACAACCCACCAATTTCTCCTGTTTTCGCAATCTTAGGGCTTGGTAACCCTGAGCCGTGCGCCCTAAAACAGGGACTTGTTCCGAATTCATATCTAGGCGCAAGATCCGCCCCCCCGATGTTGCCAACAATAATTGTGACCCCGGATCTGATAAATATGCATAGTTGAGGCGATCGCCCTCCTTCAACTTCAGCGCCGTTAACCCACTAGCTCGTAGATTGGCAAACTCCGCCAAAGGCAAACGTTTAATCCGTCCCTCCTCCGTTACTAATACTAAATCGAGATCGTCCCCATACTCCGTTAACACAAACTGAGCCACCACATCCGGTGGTTGTCCCGTGCCACTATGGGGCACTAAACTATTGAGGGGAATACCTTGAGACTTACTACTAGTCGGAACCTGACCCACCTTCACCCCATAGCCTTTGCCGTCAACCGTTAACAGCAATAAATCGGCATCCGCTCTTGCTTGATAGGAACTTAACATCGAACTCATCCCCTCACCCCCATCTGGACTCAGCTCAGGGACTCGACGAATATATCCCCCATAGCTAATCTCTAGATAACTGGTTTCCAGAGATAACGATAACTCCTCGATCGCCTGTTGCTCGATAGCAGAAGATTTAGCCTTCTGGGCACTTTTCGATCGCCTAGACGATCCTCCAGATTCCTCGGACTGACTTCTCGAACTCCCCCGCTGCTTAGGTTCAGAGGCAGTTTCCTTAGCGATTTGAATGCGCGTGCGTCGGGGATTATCATAGCGACGCTTAAGGCTCCTTAGTTCTTTTTTCAACGACTTCAGCAATTCTGATCGCTGATTGAGCAACTGCTCCAATTCTTGAATTCGTTGAGTCAGTTGGTCGAACTGAGTTTGTAAGTTTTGCTGCTCTAACCCCGTCAACCGACGCATCGGCATCGCTAACAAAGCATCGGCTTGAGCCGGTTGTAGGTCTAACTGTTCTTGAAGTTGAGCTTTAGCCGTTGTACCATCGGCTGCATTTCTGAGAATAGCGATCGCCCGATCTAAATTCGTTAAAGCTAATAACAATCCTTCCAGAATATGGCAGCGTTTGCGCGTTTGTTCCAACTCATGGGTATATTGCCGAGTTAAAGTTTGTTCCCGAAAACTCAGGAATTCTTGCAGCACTTCACGCAAACTCAACTGCTGGGGAGTTCCATCCACCAGAGCCAAGAAAATCGCCCCAAAATTAGTTTGTAAAGGGGTTTGATGATAGAGATGAGCTAAGACTTTACTGGGTTGAGCATCCGTTTTCAACTCCAATACTACTCGCATTCCGGTGCGATCGCTCTCATCGCGAATATCCGAAATGCCCTCTAACTTCCCATGATTGACCAGATCGGCCACTTTCTCAATCCATCCCGCCTTATTCACCTGATAAGGCAACTCCGTCACGATAATACAATCGCGGATACGCTTGCGTTTCCCCGGTTGAATTTTCTCAATCGTTGCCACCCCCCGCATGGGAATACTACCTTTTCCCATCCGATAAGCACTCTCAATTCCCTCTCGATCCACAATTACCCCACCCGTGGGAAAATCCGGTGCAGGGATTTTCTGCATTAACTTCTCATCCGACAGTTCTGGATTATCAATTAAAGCAATTAACCCATCAACTATTTCCCCCAAATTATGGGGAGGAATATTCGTCGCCATCCCTACCGCAATCCCCGAACAGCCATTGAGCAGTAAAATCGGCAATTGCGCCGGTAGCACTACCGGTTCCGCTTGAGAGTTATCGAAATTAGGAATAAAATCTACCGTAGACTCGCTAATTTCCGCTAATAGACTCTCATGACTAATCGGAGAGAGGCGCGTTTCCGTATAGCGCATAGCTGCGGGCGGATCGTTATCCACCGAGCCAAAATTCCCATGACCTGCCAATAACGGATAGCGACAGGAAAAATCTTGTACCATCCGCACCAGAGCATCATAGACCGCCTGATCTCCATGGGGATGATATTTACCCAATACATCTCCCACCACCCGCGCGCATTTACGATAGGGGCGATCCGGGGTTAATCCCAATTCATGCATGGCGTATAAAATACGCCGATGAACTGGTTTTAAGCCATCTCGGACATCTGGGAGGGCACGGCCAACAATGACACTCATGGCATATTCAAGATAAGACCTCTCCATCTCAGTATGTAAGGCAGTCGGAATAATTTGTTCGCTCTGGAAAAGTCGCAGTTGTTTAGCCATGGGTTGAATGAAGGTAAGGGTGAACTCAGGGGTAAGAATGCTCTATAACTGTAGGTTTCTAGGGTACACCTGACGGAGGGTAGATGGGCAAAAAATGGCAAGCGATCGCCCCATCAATTCGGGTTTGTCGTCTTTCTCTTGTAAAATAAGAGAGAAAACCTAAATACCAAAAGTAACGGATGTGAGGCAGAATGAATCTACATGAGATAGTGCAGGTGAGCATCATTGGCATCAGCTCGGTAAAAGTAGAACACAGCAATTAGGGGGAGATGGGTCGCTCAATCTATTCCTCATTCCTCTCTATCTATGCAAGAGTAGGGCTTGTCTCATACACTCATATAGGTGTATCTAGACAGTAGTATTTAGCCAAGCATATGGCAACTGGGAATCTGAGCCTTTATCTATCCTGGAGTTGAAAACTAAGAGAACCTATTATGAAAACTGTTCTAATCGTAGAAGACGATCCCATTAATGCACGGGTTTTCTCTAAAATCCTCACCAAACGTGGTGGACTAAATGTTAAGCATACCGAAAATGTCGATGAGGTGATGGAGATTGTCAGCCAAAAAGCAGCAGATATTATTCTGATGGATGTGTCCTTATCCAATAGTGTGTATCAGGGTAAATCAGTGGATGGTATTAAGATTACCCAAATGATTAAAGCAGACACGAATACATCAGCAATTCCGATTATTCTCGTGACAGCCCATGCGATGCAGGGCGATCGCGAGAACTTCCTCCAGCAAAGTGGAGCAGATGCCTATATCTCCAAACCCGTGATCGATCATCAGGAGTTTGTGGATAAAATTAAATCCTTACTGCCCGAGGATTGAGACCCTGGTATTCATGGCTTTGGGAGGGAGTTTAAGTGTTCTCTTGGCTCGATCAAAGAAAGACTAAAATCATCCTGAGTTGGCTAGTCGGTTGGACTTTAGTCTGCTTTTGGGGCGTGTTTCCAGTGACTGGGCAGACCCCCCCTGTACCCGCAACAGAATTGCGTGGGGTGTGGTTAACTAATGTCGATAGTGAGGTTCTGTTTTCGAGCGATCGCCTCACGGATGCTCTAGAACAACTCGATCGGCTCCATTTTAATACGATTTATCCGACGGTTTGGAATGATGGGTATACCCTCTATCCGAGTGTAGTAGGAAAGGAGGTAACCGGCCGTTCGGTCCTCAAGATCCCCGGCTTACAGAAGAGGGATATGCTGGCGGAAGTTATCGAGCAGAGCCATCAACGGGGCATGAGTGTGCTACCGTGGTTGGAATTTGGCTTTATGGCTCCAGCCGAATCTGAGTTAGTCAAGCGTCACCCGGATTGGATTACCAACCGTGCAGATGGTTCCCAAGTGGTGATGCAAGGAATTCATCCACGGGTATGGTTAAATCCCGTTCATCCCCAAGTCCAGCAGTTGATGGTAGATTTAGTGACTGAATTGGTGACCCACTACGATATTGATGGGATTCAGTTAGACGATCATTTTGGTTTGCCCGTAGAGTTGGGCTATGATGCCTATACTCGGCAAGTTTATCAATCGGAGCATAACGGCCAACTGCCGCCAGAGAATCCAGAAGATGAAGCCTGGATACGCTGGAGGGCCGATCGCATCACCACAGTAATGGAACGGATTTTTGCGGCTCTCAAAAGTAAACGCCCCGATGCCATTGTTTCCCTATCTCCCAATCCCCAGCATTTTGCCTATAGTCGCTATCTTCAAGATTGGTTTAGCTGGGAGAGACAAGGGTTTGTCGAAGAATTATTGATTCAAATCTATCGAGATGACCTAGAACGATTTCAAGCCGAGCTGAAGCGACCAGAAGTACAAGTTGCCTTAGCTCATATTCCCGTAGGAATTGGGGTGTTAACGGGGCTGAAAAATCGCTCAGTTCCCATGAGCCAAGTTCAAGAACAGGTAGCTGAAGTCAGAAACGGAAAATTTGCTGGGGTCTCTTTCTTTTTCTATGAAACGCTCTGGAATTTGAGTCAGGAGTCTCCCCAAAATCGACAAACCGACTGGAAAAGCATCTTTCCCCAGCCGGCTGCGCGTCCCAGCATTTTGCACTGCTGGCAATCATGAATACTTGTTATAGCAAGGAAAGGGAAAGTTAAAACATGTTCTGTTTTCTGTTCCCCCTTCCCCGTTCCCTAAAACCACAATTAAGCTGTCCTAAGTGAACGAGTTCCTTGCTCTGTTAATGTTGATGCTGAAATTCTGCCTCAGATAGTTGTGCAAGGGTTTCCTGTATTCTCGGAGTTTCCAAAAAGGTTTTCGTATCGGCTAAGAGACGATCGCCCCAAAGATGAGCTTCCAGAAACTCCAGATCCGCATAGGCTGGGTCAAGTTCAAGGGCTGCTGCTCCCATTCTCAGACCTTGTTCGCGATCGCCTTTCATATACAAAGCAACGGCCAAAGCCAACTGGGGTTCAGCCGCATTCGGTTCAATGCTCACTGCTTTACGCCAAGAGGCGATCGCCCCATCGACCTCACCCTGTTCATACTCAATCAAGCCAATATTGTTAATCCCTTCCCAAAACTCCTCATCTTGGCGAACCGCCTTTTCATATTGGGCGATCGCATCACTCCAGCGATTGAGCTTATAGTAAGCATTCCCCAAATCAAAGAGGGCAGCCAGTTGATCTGGCTTAATCCTTAACCCTTCCTGCAGATAATCGGCCGCCCTTTGGTAGTCCTCATTTTGGAAATGGGCCGAACCTAACGTAAACAAAACTAACTCATTCTTCGGTTCGAGCGATCGGGCCTTCTCCAAAGTCTCAATTCCCCGCTCCACATCATCCGTTTGCACATACAAACGACCGAGCAAAAACCAAGCCCGGATATCATCCGGTAAAAGCTGAACTGCCAACTGAGCGCGAGGAAGGGCAGGTTCATATTGTTGGAATTTGGCCAGTTGTTCCGCTTGTCGAGCCAACTTAATCCCCTCTTCCTCCAACTCTTCCCGCTCTAACTGTAAAGTATGGGGAACGATCGCCTGACCCCAGGCTGGTTGGAGACCACCCCACCCACTCCACAAGCACACCAACAAAGCATAATAAATAGGTTTTGGCACAACACAAGCCTCAGACAACATAACTCACAGACCACTCTTTACAATTTTAACTAAGATTGAGGGTTTGCCCAACTTCCAGTTGAGATCTCTATTGCTCTTTACGAGCATTTGTGAACCCATCTAGAATAAAAACAAATTTATTTCTTCTAGGATTGAGTTGCTCTTGGATGTCTATCTCATCCAATCTGCTCAGTTCCGATCGCAATGGGTGCCTTCTCATGGAGCGTTATCTCCGGCAAATCTACCACCAACAAGCCACTGGTGAGTTAATTGTTACCGCTCAAGATCAAACTTGGCACTTATTTTTTTATCTAGGTCATCTACTCTATGCTACCGGGGGAATGCATCGCAGCCGCCGATGGTATCGCTATATTAAGCTGTTTTCCGTTGATTGGAGTGAGATCGAACTCAAAAAGCCTACAGGAATGTGGGAATATTATCTCCTCCGCTATGCTCTACAGCAACACCAAATCAACCTCAATCAAGCTCAATCTGTGATTGCCTATAGTGCCATTGAAATTTTATTTACCCTGCTCAACCAACCCTCTAATGACGTTTCCAGTCGTTGGAAACCCAGCCAACGGTTATCGGGCAATACAGCGACTCCGCGATCGTCCCTAGCTTTAAAAATTCCGCCCTTAATTCAAAGAACTCAAAGCTTATCGAAGCAATGGCAGAATATGGAATTAACGTCTCTGTCTCCCGATTTAGCTCCCATGTTAAAACGGGAACTTCCTAAACGAGTCAACGCTGAAACCTCAACCAAGTTAATTGAGCTATTCAATGGGGAAAATCCCATTTGGGATATTGCCTTGGAAATGAAGCAATCCCTCTATACCTTATCTCGCAGTATCCGTCATTTTTGGAAACAAGGGATTATTGAGTTTCAATCCTTACCCGATCTGAATCCACCAGTTTCTTGGACAACCCCTAGGATGGATCAAACCCTCAATGGGGAATCCGATACCCCAATTTCTGGCCCCCTAGTTGCTTGTATTGATGATAGTCCCTTAGTTGGCCATGCTTTAGGCCATATTTTGATTCCTGCCGGGTATCAATTACTCAAAATCCATGACCCCATTTCTGGCATTGCCCAATTGGCCAAACACAAACCGGATCTGATTTTATTGGATGTAGTGATGCCGACGGTAACCGGCTATAATTTGTGCAGTTTTTTGCGGCAAACGTCCTTGTTTAGTGATACTCCCATTATTATTCTGACCAGTCGGGATCATATCATCGATCGCACTAAGGCGAAGTTGGCAGGGGCAACGGATTTTTTGACAAAACCCGCTAAACCGGAGCAACTGCTCAAGTTAATCGAAAAACATATTAACCCCATTTCCCCCGTAACTGAATCATGAATAAACCGGCGAAGTGGTGGGTGGGATTAGTTTTGGGGTTTGGCATTTTAACGATCGCCACTTCGGCCGTCTTTATCCGCTTGTGTCTTGAGTCTGCGGGAATGGCAGGAGCTGGATTTAGTTTGGTGCTGGCTGCTTTACGCTTGGCAATAGCTTCAGTTCTTTGTCTTCCCCTGTGGAAAGGTGTTCAGCATAATAAAGCTTCACGACAAGCTTGGCAATGGGCGATCGCCGCTGGATTTTGTTTGGCCATCCACTTTTCCCTATGGATCGCGTCTTTATCCTATACCTCAATTGCAGCTTCTACCACCTTAGTCACCACCAACCCCATTTGGGTTGCCTTAATTCTCTGGGTTTGGCAAGGCAAACGACCCACTCAACTCACGATTGTGGGCATCATCATTGCCTTAACTGGGGGAATGCTGATTGCGTTTGGAGGAGAAAGCACTACCCCAACTGGCTCCCTGTCTCTGCTGGGTAATGCTTTAGCCTTAATGGGAGCTTGGTCCGCCAGTTTTTATCTAATTCTCGGACAACAAGCCCAACAGGAAGGATTAGGTTTAGGTCATTATATCGCGACTGTTTATACCCTCGCCGCCCTATGTCTACTCCCGATTCCCTTACTCTTGGGCGCTCCTTATGCCGGTTATCCTATTGATGTGTATCTCTATATTGCTCTGATGGCGACCCTTCCCCAACTCATGGGTCATACCTCCTTGAATTGGTCTGTTCGTTGGATTTCACCGACAACCGTTGCTCTGGCTATTCTCTGTGAACCCATAGGGGCAACTTCGCTCGGTTATTTCATCTTTGCCGAAGTGCCCACCCCATTGGTGTTTGGGGGAGCCGTGATTTTGCTATTCGGTGTTGCCTTAGCCATTTGGGGAGAAGGGAAAAGGAGCCACAATTATTGACCAAACTCAAGACGAGCTTGTTCGACTAAATCAGCGGTAATGATCTCCGAGTCGGACTCGCGGGCGAGTTGTTCAATGCGGCCTCTGGCTTGCGATCGCACAAAATAAGGAATATTTTTCAGTTTAACCTCAGCCTCAGCCGTCCACTCTAATTCATACATTTTGCTCTACCTCTGCCATCAGTCTCCTCTATTTTAAGCTGTTTCACCCCTGTAGGAGCAAAAATATGCAAGCCCCTACTTTCGTCCATACTTTTGACGAATGCGACTCACTTGCTCTTGAAATTGAGCGCCCTTCTCTGGATTCACCATGGTCACAAAATTGGCAAATCCTTGAATTGAAGCCAACACATTTCCAGAATGTCCCCAATGTTTGCCTTCTAACCCCTGAGTTTCAATTTGGTGTAGGGTAGCGCGAAATTTTCTCAGGGTTTTGCGGTCTATATTTAACCCTTCGTTGACCACAATTCCCGTAACATCCAGTTGGCAAGATTTACGGCGCAAAATCCGTGTTTTCTCCGGATGGAGGGTAAAACTTTCGTAATCAATAATTGATTCTGTACGGCGCAAAATCCTACAGATATTTCTGAGGACATCACCAGAAGCCGAAAAGGTGAGATCGTCGGCATAGCGGGTATAGGTAAAGCCCAATTCATCCACCATCTGGGTTAAGCGCTGATCTAAACGACGACAAATGAGATTAGAAATAGCAGGACTCGCTGGAGATCCTTGGGGGAGATGTCGTTGATTGAGGGCAATATAATAAGTTTGGCCATCTAAGCTCACTTCTTCCACATCTGGAGCAGTACAGATTAGAGCCAAAATGGTTGCCACCGCTTCCGAATAGCCCAAGGAGCGAAATAAACCTTTCACCCGGCGATAGGAAATAGAGGGGAAAAAGTCTTTAAGGTCTAAATTAATCACCACTTCTGCTCCCACATGGGGGGTTGCATTCGTAATGATGGAGCGATCGCGGCAAAAGCCATGGGCCGCCTCATGAACCGGAATCTTCTCTAAAATCTGACTCAAAATCCAGTATTGGGCCCGTTTTAACCGGGGCATGGGCACAGAAATTAAGCGTTCACCCCCCGTCTTTTTAGGCATTTTGAAGCGGATATAATGGGATACAGTCGCTGTTTTCCGGTCAAAGGCCAAAAATCTTAGCTCGCCCAACGTAATCCCCATTTCTTGGGCAATATCGGCGGCTGTTGCCAGTTGAGGCAGTCCATGCCGATCGAGTTCTGAGAGGTTGCTTTGCTGCTCTCCTAAACCCCCAGAAACCTCTTCCCCTAAATAAACAATCTCCTGTTGTTGACGCTCTTGCCAAGCTTGTGCCCTTGCTTGTCTTTCCTCTTCCCGTCTTTGTTTCGTTTCTTCCCGTTTCCGGCGAGATTCTGCTAACCGTTGTTTTCGCAATTGCCGACGGATGGCTTGTTCATCTTGCAGTTGACGGTTTTTCTGTCGTAGCTCAGTCAGTTGCCGATACAGTTCTGAACGACGGCGAATTTCATCGGCTGGATCTTGAGGAAGTTCTCCCTGTTCGGGCCAAAATCCATAGCGAATCATTTCTTCGAGGATGAAGGCTTCACGACCCATTTTGCGAATGCGATCGTAGAGTTCTTGGCGGGTACGAGGTTGATCGGACATGGTGATGAGCCAGAAGTGTTGAACGTTAGCTTAATCTCGAAAAAAAGAAGATAAAATGTTGTAATCTATTCTCAAAGATATAAAAAAATCAATTCAATGCTAGCCTCCTTTTCATCCCGAGTCAAACCCATCCTCAAGTCATTGTCTACTCATGAACATGAAGTTTTGCAATCTCGACTCTTCTTTGAAATCGGGTTAAACTTCCTACTTGATAGGACTTTGAAAAGTGGCAGAGACTGATATCCAATTCCCTGAATCAATGATAAACTACCCTAACTGAATATTTTTTCACATTTCATGCTTGATCGACCCTCTTGGATTTACATTGCTGCCCCATTATTTACAGAAGCAGAGCAAGAATTTAACGCTAAATTAGCCCGACGATTAAAATCAGCAGGACATACTGTCTTCTTACCCCAAGAAGAAACCAAAGGCTTGACTCAAACTGAAGAGATATTTAAACGGTGTTTATATGGACTGAATCATTCCCATCTAGTATTAGTAGTTTTAGATGGTGCAGACGCAGATTCTGGGACTTGCTTTGAAGTTGGATTCGCCTATGCTAAGAAATTACCCATTGTAGGTTTACGAACAGATTTCAGAGGAACTGGAGATGACTGGGGACTTAATTTAATGTTACTTCAAAGTTGCAATCATGTACTCCTAGCTCAACGGAATCTACCCACTCAAATCCCCCCTAACATTACTCTAATTTCTCCAGGAGAAGATTATGTTCCTATTTTACTCAAAATTCTCGAATAATTCGGCTGAACAAATCCAAGCTTAAATATCATAAGATTGTGCATCTAAATTTTCAAGTTGAAGCTCGATTGAATCTTCTTCAAGTAAGAGGGAAGGATCTTGGACTAAAAACGGGAGTCCAGCACCTTTCAACCCCCGTTTAATTCGTTCAGGTGTTTCTAGAAATAGGAGAAAAATAGGCAAAATCTTGTCCGCACCTTCACTAATAATATGAGAAGAATTCAGAGGCATAACCCACTGATAATCTCCATCTAACCAAACTTGAGTTTGTCGCCATCTTCCCAAGAGATCGGAAAAATCTTCACCTGGCCGATGAATAAAGACAAAAATTTCCACGCCAGTCTTAATTTTCCACTCTGGATCGCACATTAAGAAACCCAGATCGCAGGGCAGCCGTGTTAATCCAATTGGAGGCTGATAAATCCCTTGAGAGATAATTTCTCTCGGTTTTAAATCCACAATAGGAAAGGGAATAGAAATTAAGCTCTCTTCTGGTCGTCGGAGACTCGGCAGAAATTCCACATAGGGGCGATACTGACGCAACAAGGCGATCGCCGAGTTGAGATTACTGTATTCTGCTAATAGGGCTTCATAATGGGATTTTTTAATTGGCATCGTCTTCAATCATATTGAGTATAACAAACAACAGGGAATTAACCCATCATGTAGATCGCCTTCCCCGTTATCATTCCAGACATTACAAGGTTTCAAACACCTTAAACATGGGTAGGTACATCGCCAGCAAAATCGAACCTACCATCCCCCCAATCACTACAATCATAACGGGTTCAAGCATACTGGTTAACCCTTTGACCGCTTGCTCAACTTCGTCCTCATAGAAGTCAGCGACTTTCATCAGCATTTGGTCAATTTGTCCCGTTTCTTCTCCAATACTAATCATTTGAATTGCTAGAGCAGGAAATACTTTATACCGATCAAGAGCCGTGCTAATCATCCCCCCACCTTGGATTTCTTGGCGGGACGCTTCCACCGCATCAGCAATGGTCTGATTTCCAGAAGTATCGCGAACAATTTCTAAAGAGGTTAAGATGGGAACCCCTGCACGGGATAGAGTTCCGAAAGTCCGGCAAAACCGAGCTGTTGCCGTTTTCTTAATCAAATCCCCAAATAAAGGTACTTTCAGGAACTGCTTATCCATGATTTTTTTGCCTTGAGGGGTTTTGTACCAGTTATCGTAAACAACCTTGAGGACAATTAAGATTACTAATAGGGTCACTGACTTTGCCGGGGAAGTTAGAAATGCACTAATGTGGAGCATCATCTGTGTAAATGCCGGTAACTCTACCCCAATATCGGCAAAGATATTGGCAAATGTAGGAATCAAAAAAACTGTTAAGGCAACGAAAATAATCACAGCCAGAGTTCCTACAGTTGTTGGATAAGACATGGCTGATTTAATTTGGTTTTGCAGCCGAGCCGAATCTTCCAGTAACTTTGCTAGGCGGTTGAGTACATCATCAAGTACCCCCCCAACTTCTCCAGCAGAGACCATCGCTACATAGAGGTCATCATAGCAATCAGGGTGTTTACCCATAGACTCAGATAAACTTGACCCCTCTTGCACTTCCGCTGAAATTTGTTTCAATGCCCTTTTGAGTTTAGGGTTTTCACATTGTTCGGTTAAAACACCTAGACAGCGCACCATTCCCACGCCAGCATTGACCATCGCGGAAAACTGCCTGGAAAAGATGGCTTTATCTTTTACGGTGACACTAGCCGTCGCCGCAGCAAAGTTTTCGTTTAACTCATCCATGTCAAGGTTAGCAAAGTCAATTCCAAACAGTGGGGCTTTTTTGACTTCGCCGACCTCTAAACCTCGACTGAGTAATTCAGCACGAGCTGCACCAAGTGAGGCTGCTTTAACAGTTTCTCGCTTGGCATTTCCCATCGAGTCTCGAACATCAGCAACAAATTCAGGCATGGTTCATTATTCTTGAAATCATTGGGGTGGGCACATTGAGGTTAGAAGCAGGATTAGAGTTTTTGTTTGGCAGGTTGAACCAAACGCATCAATTCATCGACTTTATTACATTTACCGATCGCATCTTCGTAGGACACTTTTCCATCATTAACTAGTTTTGCCAAAGCCATTTCCATGGTTTGCATCCCCATTTTCCCACCGGTTTGAATCGCTGAGTAAATCTGAGTCGTTTTTCCTTCCCGAATCAAGTTAGCAATAGCCGGGGTATTCACCATAATCTCCTGAGCAGCACAGCGTCCACCACCAACTTTCTGCACTAAATTTTGGGAACAAACTCCCACCATAGATCCTGACATTTGGGCCCGAATTTGGGGCTGTTGAATCGGAGGGAACACATCTAATAGCCGGTCAATCGTACCTGCCGCATTATTCGTGTGCATAGTTCCAAAGACCAAGTGACCCGTTTCTGCTGCCGATACCGCTAGACCAATGGTTTCTAAGTCCCGCATTTCTCCCACCAGAATGATATCTGGATCTTCCCGCAAAGCAGCTTTGAGTGCGTTGGAGAAACTCTTCGTATCTTCTCCCCGTTGCCGTTGGTGAAACAAGCTTTTAATGTTAGGAAAGACATACTCAATCGGATCTTCTACCGTCAGAATATGTTCAGCACGGGTGCGATTAATCAAGTCCAAAATCGCCGCCATGGTTGTTGTTTTACCCGATCCAGTTTGTCCCGTCACCAAAACCATACCCCGAGGTCGTTCTGACATTTCCCGCATGATTTCCGGAACACCCAACTTCTCAAAATTAGGAATTTTGGACGCTAACGCCCGCAAGCAAGCCGCATAACAGCCCCGTTCGCGATACACATTCACCCGGAACCGAGAGAGTCCTTTGACCCCATAGGCACAGTCTAACTCCCAGGTTTGTTCTAAATCTTTACGCTGGTTATTGTTGAGCATCGAAAAGATCAACCGCTGACAGTCTGGCCCATCAAGCATTTCCCCAAACTGAGGCTGGGGAGTTAATTTACCACTAATGCGAAAATAGATCGGCGCACCCGCTTGAATGTGCATATCCGATCCTCCTTGTTCAACCAAGGATTCCATCACATCTTCAATCATATAACTCATCAGTTTTTCTCCTCAATTTTTGGTAATAGTTAACATCAAGCCAGAATTCTCTGGCTAGAAAAGGGTAAGATTAATCACTAAAACGCGGGGTCATACAATAGGGGCAGTCGATCCATTCTTGTTGAAGTCCAGCTCCACAGACTCGACAGGTTAGCCCGGCTTTTCGTTTGGCCTTGAGTTCTGCCTCTAAACCACTATCGGTAAAGGTTACCCGCTCTACTTCTTCCAGAGTAGTCGATCCTTCACGTACCAGGTTTAAGCTGTAGGCTAACAGGGTGACCATACCTTCTTCAACGGCTGCTTCTTTAATGCGTTCCGTGGGTGCGCCTTGGTTAATCAACAGTTGTAGATTTTCGGTTACCCGCAGGAGTTCATAGACCCCACAGCGTCCTTTATAGCCCACACCGTTACATTTAGGACAAAGTTCTCCTTGCTCTTTCAAGGCCGCCCGTTCATCGGGAGCGATGGTGTTGGCTTTATAGAGGGTTAAATTTCCTTCTTTAGCTGCTGATAAACCAAAGCGAGAGAGTTCCTCTGGACTTGGGGTATAGGGAATACGACATTCACTACAGACTCGTCGCATCAGGCGTTGGGCAACGACTCCTAGGAGTGCCCCAGAGACCATAAACGGTTCTACACCCATTTCATCTAAACGGGCTATCGCACCGGATGCATCATTGGTATGCAAGGTCGTCAATACCAAGTGTCCGGTCAGAGCGGCTTCAATTGCTGTTTTTGCCGTTTCCTTATCCCGCGTTTCCCCCACCAGAATCACATCCGGATCTTGCCGCAAGAACGCTCGCAGAATGGCGGAAAAGTCCATGTTCTTTTCTCGAATCACCTGTACCTGGTTAATTCCTGGCAGGGCATATTCAATCGGGTCTTCAGCCGTGGAAATATTAATTCCGGGATCGTTGCGTTCAGCTAAAATCGAATACAACGTTGTTGATTTACCTGACCCTGTCGGCCCAGTCACCAAAATAAGTCCAAAGGGGCGAGAAGCCATATCACGCACCATTTCCAAGGTTTCTGGACTGGTAATTAATTTATCCAAACCCAACTGCGTCGAGGAGTTATCCAAGATCCGCAGTACAATTTTTTCACCATAACGGGCTGGCAGGGTATTCACCCGAAAGTCTACCTTACGACCTTGGAAGATCCGCCGAATCCGACCATCTTGGGGTTTACGTCGTTCAGCAATATCGAGATCGGCAATAATTTTGAATCGGGATGTAATAGCTGGGACAATCTTTTTCGGAAAGGGAGGAAAGGGCTGTTGCAAGACCCCATCTTTACGAAAGCGAACCCGGAGGTCATTTTCTTGGGGTTCCACATGAATATCGGAGACTCCATCCGATAGAGCTTTTGCCAGAATCTGGTTAACCGCCTTAATCACGGGGGCACTTTCGGCATCTCCGAGTGCTTTATTTAGGTCAGCATCAGAGACTTCATCATCCTCTCCTTCTTCGAGATCGCCATCCCCAAATTGACTAATATCAATTTCTAACTGTTTAGAATCTACTTTTTTGGGATCGGGTGCTTTTTTAACTTGTTCGTCTAGATATTTGGAGATAATCGCTTGAAAATCTTCTGGGGTAATCACCATGCGATTCATGGTGAGTCCTTGGGGACGCAACACTCGATTCAGGTCATCCTGAGCGGCTAAGTTATCTGGATCGACTAAAGCCACCAATACGGCAGGCGGATTAGCATTATTTTTAGAGAGGGGAACTAATTGATAACGGCGACACAGATCTAATGGAATTAAGGTATCAATGAGTTCATTGACCTGATTCGTATCAATTTCATTAATTTCCGGATCGAGGGAATCAACACCGTATAGAATTTTAAGTTCAAAAAGCTGTTGCTTTTTGTACTGACGAATTAGATCTGGGGAAAGTTGCTTACCCGTGAGTTGTTCTACTAGATCGGTCAGCGATCGCTTACTTTTCCGGCTTTCCACCAGAGCCTTTTCCATGTCCTGCTTCTCAATAAAGCCAGACTGTACCAGTTTATTGCCAAAGGGAGAGAGATTATTCGCAACAGCCATTAAGGCTTTAGATTGCTGTCGGCGTGACGAGATGGGGGATTTGGTCATGGGGGGTGGAGATCTCCTCTAAATATGAATTAATTTAAGATAGCCTCATCAAGAAACTACGGATTTCTGAGGAATAGCATAGAGGGTGCTTGCAGCTAATCCTTCCATGCTACTATTATGCATGTTACCCAATGGTGAAAGGAAACGACCAGCTTGAGATCCGCTTCTGGAACAAAACTTAAGCCAAATATTTCTTCCATCGTCCCGTCAAACCGTCAAAAGACAGGATAAGCTAAAAAACTAAGCTCCGTGATGGATGAAGATTCAGCATCTTTCCCGGAGTGATGATTGCATGATGTAGCGAGTCAGATTAGGTTAACCCCAATGATCGATGAGTCCAAGCCAGTAGAAACTTCTCAGAATCCCAACCCCGAAGACCTCTTGAATCAGGCAGAAAATCCAGCTAGTGTTTCTGCACAAGAGCCAGAAACCCCTAGTCCGGACGTGGACAATGGAGCAGAACCGGCCCAAGTTCAGGAAGATAGTGCTTCTGAAGGAATAGATCCATCTTCAGAACCCTCCTCAGAGACAACCGATCCAGCAGCCCATCAAGCGGATGTTGCACAAGCAGCATTGCTAGCCGAAGTCCTAGCCAGTAAGGAATTGGAATTAGACAGTATAAAACAGAGTTACGAGGAAGTTAAAGCTCAATACCAACGTTTAGGAGCTGACTTTGATAACTTCCGCAAACGGACACAAAAAGAAAAGGGGGAATTAGAAGATCAGACCAAGTGTAAGACCCTACAAGAATTGCTACCAGTAGTGGACAACTTTGAGCGGGCGCGATCGCAAATTAAACCCCAAAATGATGGGGAAATGACGATCCACAAAAGTTATCAAAGTGTCTACAAACAATTAGTAGACTGTCTCAAACGCATCGGCGTTTCTCCCATGCGAGCAGAAGGGAAAGAATTTGACCCCAATCTCCATGAAGCAGTGATGAGAGAGGCAACCTCAGAATATGCTGAAGGCACAGTGACTGAAGAATTGATGCGAGGCTATCTCCTCAATGACCGAGTATTACGCCATGCCATGGTTAAGGTAGCGGCTGCACCAGAAGATGAACCGGCACTCCCAGTCGAGGACGCAACCGAACAAACGAACGAACCGGAAGTTGAAGAGAGTGAGAGCTAAAAGGGCAATCTAAAATTAACGGTAATTGGTAAAGGAAGGGGAAATCCGATCGACTTCAAGTCAAAATCAAACTTGATTGCGCGATCCCTAACCAATCACCAATTATTTCCATTCTTAACTTCAAGGCAGCTGAACATGGGAAAAGTTATTGGGATTGATTTAGGCACAACCAATAGTTGTGTATCGGTATTAGAGGGAGGTCAACCTGTTGTGATCTCCAATGCAGAAGGGGGCAGAACTACCCCCAGTATGGTCGGCTTTGGCAAAGCTGGCGACCGCCTGATCGGTCAACTGGCCAAACGCCAAGCTGTCACCAACGCCGAAAACAGTATCTATAGCATCAAACGGTTTATCGGTAGGCGCTGGGACGACACCGAAATGGAACGCTCCCGTGTCCCCTACAAATGTATCCAAGGTCGGGATAGCACGGTCGATGTGCAAGTGCGAGGGCGTAACTACACCCCCCAAGAAATTTCCGCCATGATCCTACAAAAACTCAAACAGGACGCGGAAAACTACCTGGGAGAACCCGTTACCGAAGCCGTAATTACCGTTCCGGCCTACTTTACCGATGCGCAACGGCAAGCCACCAAAGACGCAGGGAACATCGCTGGTTTAGAAGTCCAACGCATTATCAATGAACCCACCGCTGCTGCCCTCTCCTACGGTCTTGAAAAACAAGACCAAGAACAACTTATCCTTGTCTTTGATCTCGGTGGCGGAACCTTCGATGTCTCCATTCTCCAACTCGGTGATGGAATCTTTGAAGTCGTCGCCACCTCTGGAAATAACCATTTAGGCGGCGACGACTTCGATAACTGCATCGTCACCTGGATGATCGAAGAATTCAAAGACCAAGAAGGGATCGATCTATCGGTAGATAAAATGGCCCTCCAACGGTTGCGAGAAGCCGCTGAAAAAGCCAAAATCGAACTCTCAAATATGACGGCAACCTCCATCAACTTGCCTTTTATCACTGCTGATGAAACTGGCCCCAAACATCTAGAAATGGAGTTAACCCGCTCTAAATTTGAAGAGTTAGCCCAAGACATGATTCGGGGAACCTTAGAACCAGTAGAGCAAGCCCTTAAAGATGGCGATAAAACTAAAGAAGATATCGATCGCATCATCTTAGTCGGCGGTTCCACTCGCATCCCTGCCGTTCAAGAAGCCCTTTGTCAATACTTTGGTGGCAAAAAACCAGACCGCTCCGTTAACCCCGATGAAGCCGTAGCTCTGGGTGCTGCCATCCAAGGCGGAGTTATGGGAGGAGAAATTAAAGACCTCCTGCTCCTAGATGTTACGCCCCTATCTCTAGGCATTGAGACCCTGGGTGAAGTATTCACCAAAATTATTGAGCGCAATACCACCATTCCCACCAGTAAAACCCAAATTTTCTCTACCGCCACCGATGGCCAAACCTCAGTAGAAATCCATGTGCTACAAGGAGAACGAGCCATGGTAGCTGATAATAAAAGCCTGGGGAAATTCCAACTGACAGGTATTCCTCCCGCACCGCGAGGTGTACCTCAAATTGAAGTCTCCTTTGAAATTGATGCCAACGGTATCCTCAAAGTATCAGCAAGAGACAAAGGAACTGGACGGGAACAAAGTATCGAAATTACTAATACGGGTGGTTTAAGTCAGACCGAAATAGAAAAAATGCGCATGGAAGCGGAAGTCTATTCCGAATCTGACCGGGTGCGCCGCCAATTAGCCGAACTCAAAAACCAAGCTGAGGGTTTATTCCAGAGTTACTATTCCACCTTAGAACAAAATAGAGACGTAATTCCTGAAGATCTGCAAGTCGAAGCTCAAGGCCGGATTGAGCAACTGCGGGCGAGTTTAGAAGCTCCAGATAGCTCAGTGGAAGCAGTTAAAGAGCAAATGAATGCCCTACAACAAATCCTATTTACTATTGGCTCATCCGTATATGCAGGTTCAGGTGCTGTTGAGGACTTCACCCAAGGGGAAACAGTGATTGATTCGGCAGCAGAAACCATGCAAAGTCCGGTAGAATCGGAGCAAGAAGAAGACGATTTTAGCTTTGATGAGGAAGACGAAACCGTTTCGGCCGATTATGAAGAAATTGAGTAAAGCCTCCAATTTTTCTACCTCCTCCTTAAAATTCAGAAAAATTCGGAGACAACTAAGCGGTCTCCACCCCAAGAGACCGCTATAATAGTGTGCAGTATGCCCACTTGTTGAGAGATCCCCGAAAGACAGAGCGCCCTATGGCCGACTATTATGAAATTCTCGGTGTTTCCCGCGAAGCAGACAAAGAAGAGATCAAGCGAGCCTACCGCAGGTTGGCGCGAAAATATCACCCGGATGTTAACAAAGAAGCCGGAGCTGAAGACAAGTTCAAAGAAATTAACCGAGCGTATGAAGTCCTCTCTGAGCCAGAGATGAAAGCTCGATATGACCGCTTTGGTGAAGCAGGAGTGAGTGGTGGAGCCGGAGGCCCTGGTTTTGGGGACTTTGGTGATATGGGTGGTTTTGCAGATATCTTTGAGAGCTTCTTCAGTGGCTTTGCTGGTGGTGGAGTGGGAACCCAAGGGGCAAGACGACGAGGCCCAGTCCGAGGTGATGATTTACGATTGGATTTGAAGTTAGACTTCAAAGAAGCCATTTTTGGTGGTGAGAAAGAGATTCGGATTAATCATTTAGAAACCTGTAAAACCTGTAATGGTTCCGGAGCTAAACCGGGGACTAAACCGGTAACTTGCCAAACCTGCGGAGGTTCGGGTCAAATCCGCCGAGCAACTCGCACGCCTTTCGGTAGCTTTACTCAGGTATCCGTTTGTCCGGCTTGTAATGGTCAAGGACAGGTGATTCAGGATAAGTGTAATGACTGTGGTGGTAGCGGGAATAAGCAGGTTACGAAGAAGTTGAAGATTAATGTTCCTGCTGGGGTGGATAATGGGACTCGACTGCGGGTGTCTAATGAGGGAGATTCGGGACAACAGGGGGGTCCTCCTGGTGATTTGTATGTTTATTTGTTTGTGAATGAGGATGCGGATTTCCGACGGGATGGTATTAATGTGCTTTCGGAAATGAAGGTGAGTTATTTACAGGCGATTCTGGGTTCTCGCGTGCAGGTGACAACGGTTGATGGTACGGAAGAATTGACTATTCCGGCAGGAACACAACCGAATACGGTGTTGACGCTGGAAAATCGAGGAGTTCCTCGGTTGGGAAATCCAGTAAGCCGTGGAGATCATTTGATTACGGTGGTGGTGGATATTCCTAATCCTAAACAGTTAAGTGCAGATGAGAAGGAGCATTTGAAGGAGTTGGAACGCTTAAGAGGCGATCGCCAAGATAAGGGAGGTGGGTTGTTCGGAGGGATTTTTAATAAATGAGTCTCCAGACTAATTTAGGTACTCCGGATGTCCAACTGGATTTGCGGGGGACACCTTGTCCCCTCAATTTTGTCCGCACGAAGCTACAACTGGAAAAAATGGCTCCCGGTTCCCTATTGGAAGTGTGGTTAGATGCAGGTGAACCCATTGAGCAGGTTCCGGATAGCCTGAAAATGGCGGGTTATCCGATTGAAGGTCTACAAGAGTCTAACCAGGATGAAGAGGAATCGTTTTTTCGGCTGCAAGTTCGGCGCTCAGATCCGGAAAATCTGCCTCCACAATGAATCAGGTTTGGGTGGGTACGGTGTTGGCGGTTCAAGCCAATTTTTATCAAGTTCAGCTTGATGAGCAAGAAGAGACTCCTTTGTTGTGTACTCGCCGATCGCGCCTGAAAAAGATTGGTCAACGGGTGATGGTGGGCGATCGCGTGGGGGTGGAAGATCCAGATTGGTTGGGTTTGCGGGGGGCGATCGCCCAAGTCTATCCTCGAACTACCGAATTATCCCGGCCTCCTGTAGCCAATGCGGATCAACTATTATTGGTTTTTTCCGTCGATCAACCCAATCTCGACCCCTATCAACTCAGCCGGTTTCTCGTCAAAGGCGAATCAACGCCCTTGAGTTTATGTCTCTGTTTAAACAAAAGTGACTTAGTTTCTACTGAGTGGAAAGAAAAGTGGTGTCACCGCTTAGAACAATGGGGTTATGTGCCTCTGTTCATTAGTGTGGTGAGTGGGCATGGATTAGCCGAACTCGAGCAACAGCTAGCGCAACGAGTCACGATTGTTGCAGGCCCTTCTGGAGTGGGAAAATCGAGTTTAATTAATACTTTGATTCCCGATGCCCATTTGCGGGTAGGGAAAGTGTCTGGAAAGCTGCAAAAGGGACGACACACTACTCGTCATGTGGAGTTATTTAAGTTACCTAGTGGCGGACTTTTGGCGGATACCCCCGGATTTAATCAACCGGATGTAGACTATCCTCCAGAAGCATTAGGAGATTATTTTCCAGAAGTGCGGGCGCTCATGAAGGTCGATCATTGCCAATTTAGTGACTGTTTGCATCGGGAAGAACCGGATTGTGCAATTCGAGGAGACTGGGAGCGCTACGAACATTATCTCATGTTTTTGCAAGAGGCGATCGCCTGTCAAGAACACCGAGATCGCCAAGCCGATCCTGAATCTACCTTGAAGCGCAAAGGTCAAAATACTTACGAGCCTAAACTGAATACCAAAAAATATCGCCGTCCCTCCCGTCGTACCCAACAACAACAATTGGAAGAATGGTACAGGGATGCTGAAATATAAGGGAATGGGGAATGGGGAATGGGGAATAGGGAATGGGGAATAGGGAATGGGGAATGGGGAATAGAAAATAGCCTAAACTCTCCCTTTCTCTGCTATATCGTGTTCTCTAGGAGTTGGTTGCTTCCTGCCAGCGTCCCCTCAACTCTCGCATTGCCCCGATCTCATCTTCTTTTGCTGTGGCTAAAAACTGATATAACCACTCCTGCGGTACTTCGGGAAACGTGGGACTTTGCTCCACTTCCACATATACCCCAGACTTCAGAGTATAAATCCGCCACACCTGCCCATCAAAACGCCAAAACTCCGGCACACCCAAACGAGCATAAAATTCATTCTTAGCAATATCCGTGTGGGTAATATCTACCTCAACCACCAAATCTGGGGGCGGATCTTGGGCAAAATTCACATTGCGTCCTTTCACCAACGGCTGATTTTGAAAATAATAGGCACTATCCGGTTCTGCTCCTTTTCTTAACAGGGGATAATTCATAGTTGTCGATCCCATGCTCTTAATAGGAATATCCATAAGTTCAGCTAAACCACGGATAAAATATTCAATTAAACACCGGGCAAATTCATGGTCTTCTAAGGGCATAGTGATCTCTAGAACTCCATCATCATAGATTAGACGAGAACCTCTGGATTGAGGCAGTTGATCGAGGATGTGTACATAGTTCTCCCAGGTGATACCACGAAAAACGACCCGTTGTTCGCCCTTGGGTTGTACGGTTGCTTGAGGTTCTGGTGCTGCAATAACCATAGCGCTGACTTTATTGAATACCACAGGTTTTGAGTTTATGACTGAGTAGGGAATAACCGATCGCCGATCCCAGATAAGGTAAATGACCTGGAGGCGCATTATCCGTATAGTTTAACTCAGTCGGCTTTGTCCATTGACTCTCTTTACGCCACCCAATGCGATCGCAAAACTGACCATAATCTCCTCCTACCTGTTCATAGAGCCGAGATTGCACACTTAAGCCAAATTTGCCTTTACTATAGGCAATCCAAAGTTCATTTATCGTGTCTAATTCTGTACAAGGCAGCTCATCTAAATTCAGGGCATCTAACCAACCATCACTTTCTCGTCGAGTTGCCCGCAAAATCAGATCCAGGGTTTCTTGATTACTTTCTTTCCATTTACGATCCGAGAGTAAATCTTGAAGTCGAGTATAATCTATACCACTTTCTGAACGTAAGGGAACATTCGGGTTAGTTGGATAAACGGGAGCAGCAGGAGATAAGACAGGAGCTTGGGGTTCTGGTGTTTGCTCTTCAACGGCTTCCACAGCAGCAGGTTCAGAGGCAACACTTTCCACAGGCATCACTTCCGAGAACTTGGCTGATATTCCCGGAGTCCTAAACTCCTCGATCGCCTCAAACACTCCCGTCACCAATCCTTCAAGCCAGTAATAACACTCAGCCGGAAGTGCAATTACAAACAGAGATTCATCCCCAAGCAACTTTTGCACCTGCTCCAAGAGACGATCACGCTTACCCACCTTCAACAGCATCAAAACTGTACACCATAACAGGGAACTGAGCGCTAGAAGAGAGAGTAAGGGAAATACCAGGGGAAACCCTAAAATCAATCCTCGGTCATCTTTGAGAGAGTAGGGGTACTGTTGCCGATCGGCGATCGCCCAATTCCACAATTTCGCACCCAGGTGAGAACTCAGATCGATCAGCGTTAATAAGATCCGTCCTATCAGAAGATAACTCGTCAGGGGAAAGGCCAGGATCATCAGACGGAGTTGCGAGTTAGCCATGGGTAATTCCTTCAATTCTTTGCTTGCTTCCTTTCCACTGCTTCTAGAGGTGAGCTGTTAATTCTTGTAGCTTACGTTTGGTATTGTACCTGAAACAGTGCCATGATCTAAATGAAGGTTTTAAACTGCTTATTGAAAAATGGTTTATCAAAAGATTTTAGTTGCCCTCGATCGCTCCCTTCAAGCAGAAACCGTTTTTGAGAAAGGGTTAGCTCTAGCGCAACAGTTTTCTTCTCAAATGATGCTCTTTCACCGTCTAGGCTTGGAAGAAAGTAGTCTGTTTACCTATGTTGGTCCCTATGGCCATACCTTAACTAACTTTTCCCAAGCGGTGCAAGAACAGATGGCAGAGGAAACGGAACAGACTCGTCAATGGCTCAGTTGCTATTGCGATCGCGCTCAAGAAGCTGGTGTTTCCTGTGAATGGGAATGGAAAATGGGTGATACCGGACGTTGGATCTGCGATCTAGCCAAAAGCTGGGGTGCAGATTTAATTGTCGTGGGACGTAGGGGAAGACATGAAGTTGCTGAGGTACTACTCGGTAGTGTCAGTAATTATGTCGTTCATCGTGCTTCCTGTTCCGTGTTGATTGTCCAAGACAAACCCCTGCTATCCGAGCCAACCTGAAACCCCTATTCTTGAGTCACACTCGCTCAGGGTAAGTTAACTCAAAACCCTCTAAACTTGCCCTGAGAATCTTAGGATAAAACAAGCAATCATTGTTAATTATTTCATTGTTCATTGTTCATTGATTCTATGTCTCGACCTACTTTATATCTGGCAATCACCAATCATGGTTTTGGTCATGCCGTGAGGATGGCCTCAGTTGCCGCCGCGATCGCCCAACGCAATCCTGAAATTCTCCTCATTTTAGTGACTACCGTTCCCCGATGGTTGCTCGAATCCTATATTTCGGTTGACTTTATTCACCGTCCCAGGGGATTTGATGTGGGGGTAATTCAGTCCGATAGCCTGACCATGGATAAAGAACCAACTCTAGAAAAACTGAAACAGATTCGCCAAAATGAACGCTCAATTATTGCCGGAGAAGTGAATTTTATTCGCCAAAATCGGGTTGATTTAGTATTAGCTGATTTGCCCCATTTAGCCGTAGATATTGCCCATAGTGCCGGAATTCCTTGTTGGATGATGGGTAATTTTGGTTGGGATTTTATTTATCGCCCTTGGGGAGGTGAATTTCTTGAGATCGCCGATTGGATTAGCAATAGTTATCGCCAGTGCGATCGCCTGTTTCGGCTACCGATTCATGAACCTATGAGTGCATTTCCGGAAGTGGTCGATGTAGGGTTAACCGGGGGGATTCCTCGATCGACTGTGGAGCAATTGCGCCAACAGTTCCAAATTTCTGCTCCCAAAGAACGCACCGTATTATTAACGTTTGGCGGGTTAAGCCTGCAAGCGATTCCCTATGATACCCTCAAGGAGTTTCCTGACTGGCAGTTTATCACCTTCGATGCCCAAGCTCCCGATCTACCCAATTTGATTAAAGCGAGGGGATATGAATATCGGCCAGTCGATTTTATGCCCCTTTGCGATCGCCTGATCTCTAAACCGGGATATAGTACATTTGCGGAGGCCTTGCGCTTAGGAACTCCCATTGCTTCTTTAACCCGAGAAGGCTTTGCCGAAACCCCGGTTTTAATGGCAGGATTGCAAGATTACGGCAGACATCAGATTATCGATCCAGAAGCTTTCTTTAGCGGAGATTGGAGCTTTTTACACCAAGTGCCTACGCCTCCCAGAACGGATGTAGTTTTGGATAAAACCGGCAGCGAGGCGATCGCCGAAGCCGCGATCGACTATTTTGGAATCAATCATTAACATTCCCGCGTCCCCCACTTCCCCCATTCCATGACCTCAATTACCCTGACCCAGCGCTGTTTGCAATTGGACAATTCCCAAATCACCTCGATCCTTCCCTTAACTGCTTGGGAGCGTACGCGCAGTCGCTATCAGACAGAAACTCCTGACGGGGTGACGGTTGAGTTACGATTACCGAGGGGAACAGTTCTCCAAGATGGTGACCTTTTGCAAACGGCGATCGCTGATACCCTGGTGCAAGTGATTGCTAAACCGGAACCCGTATTAGAAGTGACCTCGGAAACGGCGATCGATCTCCTGCGAGCAGCCTATCATCTCGGAAATCGTCATATTCCTGTAGAAATTACTCCAGACTACTTACATTTAGAAGTTGATCCGGTACTCCGAACGATGTTAGAGCAATTAGGAGTAAATGTAAGGGAAAAAATTGCTCCTTTTCAACCCGAACCCGGAGCATACAGTGCTGCGCATTAGGGAATAGTTAATGTAATTCTTGACAGTAGGGAATCATTCAGATCGGATCTTGATACTTACCTCCTTATAATCTATTTTTTCGGCAATCTGAGCAATTTCTCGCCAATATCTTCGTGCAACAGCACATAGAAACAGGGAATCATAAATAAGGTTAACAGGGTTGCCAAAGATAAGCCGGAAAAGACGACTACGCCTAATGGCTGTAAAAATTCGCCTCCTTCTCCTGAACCTACAGCCAAGGGAAATAAACCTAAAACTGTGGTAATGGTCGTCATTAAAATCGGCCGTAATCGTTGGGGAGCGGCTCTTAAAATGGCGCTGCGATAATCTAATCCGGATTCGGCGCGAATTTGATTGGCCAGTTCCACCATAATAATGGCATTATTGACCACAATTCCAACCAATAAAACGCCACCGACTAATACGGTAGCCCCGATCGCCGTTTCCGTCAGGTACAATCCTAAAATTCCTCCCGCGAGAGCCAGGGGAACCGCGAGCATAATCACCAATGGATCGATCAAAGAATTATACTGAACTGCCATCACCACAAACACCAGGAACGCCGCTAAACTGCCCAAAATAGCGATCGCCTCTTGCAGTTGTTGATTCGATTCGGCGGCAACCGACGGCAACACTCGCGCTCCTGGAGGGAGTTCTAGATTCTCTAAAGCTGCGTCAACTTCCCCTAGAGCGTCACTTAAACTCGCACCCTGATTCAAGTTTCCTACTAGAAAAAAGACAGATCGCCCATTCACGCGCTGAATTTCTGCCGGTGCTGTTCCCTTATCCAGACTCGCTATATCTTGTAGACGAATGGGACTATTGTTTTGTGAAAACAGGGGCATTTGCCGGAGTTCATCAATTCTCTGTAATGCATCTCGGTTGAGCTGTACGCGGATATCCACCAAACGATTACCCCGTTGTAGCCGGGTGGGAACAGTTCCTGAGATAGCCGTTTCCAACGTTGTCCCTAACTCTTGTGCAGTGACCCCAAAATCGGCCATTCTTTCCCAGTCGGGACGAATTTGGACTTCTAGTTGCGAGGGATCAGCATCGGGTCGAAATCGGGCTAAGGTCACGTTTTCGTCTAAGGCTTTCAGGACTTGGCGACCGGCTTGAGCGAGAATATCTGGGTCTTCAATCCCATCAGGACCAAGAGATGTCGCGATCGCCACATCAATATCGCCGCGAACGGGGGAATTATTTAAAATTAACCCCCGCACTGCATCTGGAAATAAGCGCAGGCGAATATTGACGAGATTCAGTTGATTGAGTTCGCGTTGAACGTTTTCGACAAACGCCTGGACATTACTGCCCGGTTTGAGGGTAATGGTACTACTCGATCGCAGTAAATTTTCAATGGTGAGATTGGCAAACAGAAATCCGCCAGTGGTGGTAAAGGCATATTCGGTTTCCGGTTGTTCGACTAGAATGCGATCGACTGCTTCCATCACTTTCTGGTTGGTTTCTAGGTTGCTTCCAGGGGGAAATTGGGCAAATAAACGCGCTTGTCCGGTGTTGATTCTGGGCAGAATTTCTTGGGGAATGTCGGCAGCGAGGCGAACGCTACCATAACCGAGAATCAATACCGCTAACGCGATCGCCAGAATTCGCACTCGAATCACCCCTCTTAATATCCGTCCATAGCCCCCTGTAATCAACAGGAACTGCTGGTTAAACCAGCGTAAGGGGCCCCTTTTGTCTAAGCCACTGGAGCGTCGCACGCGCAATAACCGGGATGTGAGCATGGGAACAACAGTTAAGGACACAATCAGGGACGCGGCAACGGAAAAGCTAATGGTGAGGATCAGTTCATTGAAGAGCAATGAGAAGAATCCCCCAATGAGTACAAAGGGTAAGACGGCAACCAGGTTAGTTGAAGTGGAGGCTAAGAGCGCAGATTCGAGTTGTGAGGCAGCTTTTTGCGCTTCCAGATAGGGAGAGGGGGGGATCTCTAAGGTGTCTCCTTCGACTGCGCTCAGGGGACGCTCTGAGCGCAGTCGAAGAGCCTGATGTTGGCTGACCATGTTTTCTAGCATCACGATGGAGTTATCCACGACAATACCCACCCCTAAAGCGAGTCCTCCCAAACTGAAGACGTTGAGGGAGAGACCAAAGGCGAACATGAGGATAATGGCAGTGAGGGTTGCCAAGGGAATGGCAAGGATGACGATCAGGGTTTGCCGTAGGGAACCTAGGAATAGGAGAACGGCGATCGCCGCTAGACCCGATCCGGTTAATCCGGCGATAACGACATTGCGAATCGATTGGCGAATAAATCGGGATTCATCCAACGTCGAGGTCAAAATCATATCATCAGGAATAATGCCCCCAGAGCGCAGTTCCTCAATCCTGGCTTTCACTGCGTCAACGACTTGTACCGTATTGGCTTCTGGCTGTTTTTGTACGCTCACTTTAACGGCTGGAATCCCATTCAGGGAAACCAATACTTGCTGTCGTTCTGTGCCATCGATGACTTGGGCAAAGTCCCGTAAATAGACTTGGCGAGATGAGGGAGAATCGTTCAGTTCAAAGGAGAGATTGAGGATATCTTGGGCGTTTGCAAAACGACCGATGGTACGGGTGAGGCTCTCGGTGGGGATATTTCGTAGTCGTCCTCCAGAACTGTCTAAGTTACGATCGCGCAAATTATCCAACACATCATTAATGGTTATGCCCAAACTCGTCATCCGTTTCAAGTCCAGATTCACCTGCACTTCCTCTTGCAGTCCTCCAGAGACATCTACCCCAGCAACTCCAGGGACTACGGTCAGTTCCCGCGCCAATTCCCGATCGCCAAATACCCGTAAATCCACCCCTTGTAATCGATCAGAAGTCAGCGCAAATTCATACACCGGTAGTTGGGACGGGTCAAACTTAAAAATTCGCGGTGGCTCCAAGTCGTCTGGCAGTTGGTTAATCGTGCGATTCAGAGTCGCCGTAGCATCATTGAGAGCTTGGTCAATATCACTACCAGGATTAAAATAGAGATTGAGGGAAACCCGACCTTCACGGGTTTCTGAAAACACTTGCACCACCCCTTCAGTGGCAGCTAATCCTTCTTCTAGGGGGCGGGTTACTTCGTCTACTGCCACTTGAGGAGCCAGACCAGGAGTATCAACGCGTACCCCAATGCGGGGATAGGTAATGGCGGGGAGGAGGTCAACGGGGAGCTGACTGAGGGCAAAAAAACCGACGACGATAACCGCAATGGTTAACATCAGGGTTCCGATATGCCGACGAATGGCGATCGCGCTTAAACTGCTGGGAGTTTGGCTCATAACAAGGCGAGTGATGGAGTAATGAGTTTCTCTTGATTGTATCGGTTTTGCTTATAATGGGGGAATCGTCAGAGATTTAGAGGCGATCGCCGTTGCTCGGTGATAGATTATAAAAAAGTATACATATTTAGCTGAGAGCGTTACAGCACTATGACATCAAAAGAACAGGTACTGACAACCTTAACCAGTCATCGGCAAGAACTAGAGGCATTGGGAGTCAAGTCTCTGGATTTATTTGGCTCAGTCGCTAGAGACGAAGCACGACCTGATAGCGATATTGATTTTCTCGTAGAGTTTACGAAGCCAGGGGGATTATTTCAATTATTTGAAGTACAACACTATCTAGAAGATCTATTTGGTTGTGATATAGACTTGGGAACAGCAGATTCCTTGCGAGAACATTTACGAGAACCGGTTCTGAAGGGGATGATTCGTGCCTTCTAGACCATGGCGATTAAGGATACAAGATATTCTAGATGCGATCGCTCGCATTCAACAAGCAACTGCGGGGATAAGTTATGAGCAGTTTGAACAGATGGAGGATTTGGTTTTACACGGGATTCTTTATAACTTTATGATTGTTGGCGAGGCTGCTGTTAATGTGCCAGACTCCATTCAATCTCGCTATCTGCAAATCCCTTGGCGTTCGATGCGTGATATGAGAAATGTGATGGTTCACGAATACTTTCAAGTTAATCTTGACCGGATGTGGAGAACTATCTATGAAGATTTACCTGCTGTAGTTGCCATGCTAGAGACGCTATTGCAGCAAGAGATAGGAGAAGAATAGATTTGAGGTTAGGTGCTAGAAAGATGAACCGATTGAAGCTAGGGATGCGTAAATTGTCCAGTTTCTGGAGTCTAGATGGCGTGGTAAAATCGCTCTTATTGCAGGCTCTGTTTTGGTTACCTGTGGTTACCCTTTCCCTGAAATGGTGGGGGTTTAAGTCTACTCAAGCTCGTTTATCCCAATTCTTCCCATTAACAGAGAATGTGGAAATTGAGGATAATCTAGTCTATCGCGTGCGACAAGTGAATCAGGCTATACGATTAGCCGCTAAGTATTACCAACCTTGGGCAAAATGCTTACAACAGTCCCTCGTCCTCTGGAGTTTATTACGTCACCAGGGAATTGAGAGCCAATTACGCATTGGAGTACAGCAGCAACAGGGAGAATTCGCCGCCCATGCTTGGGTGGAATGGCAAGGTTGGGCAATCAATGATACTCAAGATGTGCGCGATCGCTATGGAGTCATAGTTCTTCCCTAGGGTAGACCTGGAGATCTGGCTTTGGCAAGTTATGCCATGTCTCTTGGAATTTACCACTATTGATCGCCACTATTGATCATGGGAAAACAAAGGATAACTATGAAGAAATTGATTATTATTTGAGTTTTGTCGATTGCATCAGGTATATTTAAGTTGGTGCTATGGGGAATCCACGGGTTTAAGCGATCTCACTTAAACTGGTGAAGCAGTCGTAAGACTGGTATAAGAGGAGAGTATAAATATGAACTCAAGAGAAAGAGGGGCTGAAGTTCAAGCCACTTCACCCAGACCTTCTATTGACTTGGTGACTTTAGTGGAGCTACTGACGCGAGTAATTTCACCCAGCAATGATCGAGAAAACCCATCAAGTGACCATTTCAATGATAGAGCTGCATTAATTTTTGATGCCCAAAACCAGCGCCTGAGACTCTGCACTTCAGCGATTCTTCTTAGGTTGTTTAATCATCCTCAATTCAAAAAATCTTTTAATCCGCAACATGGTGGAGGATTTATCAAAGATTTAACCGATGTACGGTATGGAACTCGTGCTTATCTTGGGGGACATTTAACTGAAGGGAATAATTCTAGGTTACGTGATGTTTTGGTCAAACTTATAGAGGAGATCGATCGCTCGATTGATGCAGCTTTACCCGAAGATAGAAATTTATCTTCACTGCTTCTGGATCAACCAGAGGAAAAACTGAGAACACTATCCAAGAATATTGGCACTTCTTTCAAAAATGATCGACCTCACACAGCAACTCTGATTCCGTTAGGGTTTGAATCGATAGAAGATCGACCTAACTCGGTTCCCCATGCTAGGGTGATTTCTGCTATTGAACGAGTGCAGACAGGAGCGTGCTGGGAACGAATGCTGCAAGCGGTTGGTGAGTATTTAGAACAACAGGATACGGATGAAGACGATATTAATGTAGCATTGCAGAGTTTACAGGCCGAAAAGCAGGGAGAGAATAGTCAAGTCCAGGGATTTTTAGATTTTTTGGAAGATAAGGCATTAGCACGAGTGCGTCTGAAGATTACGTTCAGGATTATGGAGGCGATCGCATCCACGATCAGTAACTCTACTAATTCTAACAAGAGAAATTTGAGCGAATATATACATCGAGTTTTAGAGCTGTTTGAATCAGCTCAAAACAGAGGGTATAGTGTCGATTTAACTGTCCATTTTGGCAGTGATGCAGAATTCAACTTAGAAGAAGAACTCAGGAAGGCGATTTTTTACTCCTGTTTACCCGTTTGGCCAGAAGCGAAGGCTCAAATTTTTGAACAAAAAGTGGACAAGAATATAGTGCGGGAGGTCAGCTATCGGTTTCGAGTTAATGGACAAAATCCTGACGCGGGTAAATCGGCTTTTGCTGCTCGTTTGGATAAAATCAAAGATGCTTTGTTGAATGAGGATAAGAACTCACCTACTCCAGCTCATATTATTCGCTTTCGTTTAGCTGAACTGATCTTTCTAGCTGTAGTGCTTCCTGGAGAGAATAAGACCTCAGTCAATGAATCCATGGCTCAAATTCTCAATAAGTTGAAATCTCAAGGTAAAGAGTTTATTCAAGAACTTTTAAAAAAATTATTGAGTCAGGATAAGTCCATAAGTGAACTTGCTGAAATTCTCATTGGGATTTTACGTCAAAAACGCTCTCAGATTATTCATCAAGTTAAACGGAATTTAGATCAACAATTTATTTGTGTTAAGCAAGATATTATTAATTGGGATCGCTTAGAGGTCGCCGAATCTGGAGCTGCTAATCTCTTCGCTAACGAGAAAGACTGGTTTAAGCAGATAGAAATTTGCGATCGCCCAGAAACGCCCAATCTCCTATTTTCGGTAAAAGTAAATACTCAATTATCCGAGTATAATTTAGTCGCTCAAGGGGAGTCAAATTCAATCCAAGCCCAACGATTATTCACACCCAAAATCCTGCAAGTGCGCTGGGTTCCTTATGATGGTAAGAAAGAAAATGGAAACTGGGTTTACAGGCAGTCTGATTCGACTAGGAATGCTCAAGAGTTATCTATGCCTGCTTTGATACAAGTGGAATATGATATCAAATACCTAACTCGAACTCCTAAGAAACAAACCCAACAAGATCAATCCCAACAACCTCTTGAAAAGAGTAAACAGTATCATGCAGGGGCGATCGCTGGATTTTCTGTTCTGATTTACACTTATTTATGGCGCATTATTCGGAGAATTAAGGAAATAGATCCATCAGAATTTACAGTCTTAATGTTACGACTGCAAGAGTCTGGAAGACAGAGAAATGATGAAAATAAACGCTCTCAAAATGGAGAATACTATGTTTATGGAGCTGCTCAAGCGATTGAATCGGCTTTAGCAGAAGATATTCCAATTCGGATGCAGGGCATGGTACTCAAAAATGCGAATCAGGATCAAAAGAATTCTAAAAAAATGGGATCGTTTCAGGCATTGATTAGTGCGTTTCCGGTGGCGATTTCTACCCCTACAGTAGATAATGTTCCCAACATTGGTTTAATTTCCTATGCTACTCGCCCCTGTGATGACGTGGGAAATTTTGACAAAAGTGAGCTATTACTCAGTCAAAGCTATTATGCCACAAAAATCAATCAACCGTTTGAAGGTTATAAGTTGCAGCACGCTAGAATGAAGTCAGATATTATCGATCTGAACTCTGGAGGAGTATCTTACACTCAGCGACTGGTTCAAGAAGAGATTAATAACCTCAAGGATAAAGGATGTAAACATATTATTTTGTTATCCCATGCCTATCGAGGTCGACGGATTAATCGAGCGGCTGATTATAATCTTTCATTAAATCCTGTAAGATTTCTGGAGTCTCTGTTTGAGTCCTTTCCCAATCTGACGATTTACCCAATGGTGCGAGATATTTTCCCTGCAACTCGATTACATAAGAGAGAGCCAAATGAAGCTGCCTTTGAAATTTTACGAGCGGGACATCATGGAACTTTTTCTAGACTGGGTGAGGAAGTTCGCGGGCGGGAAATTATTCCTGTTTATACTTTTGCGACACTCTATGCGATTCAACCGGAAAAGCGTCCGCAATCAGGGTTTTGTGTCTATTTTCTAGTGTCTGACCAACGAGTAAGTAATATTGACTGGACAGAACGCGCTCGTCAACATTTGATTAATCCGGAAGGGCGATCGCCGATTCATCCTGGTTTAATGAGTATGCTGCGAGGATTGCACTTTATAGAAGCAGAACGAGGAGTACAAAAGGGGCAATTAATGCCTGTGTTAGATCCCTTTAGTTGGATCTCGCCGACGACAACAGAAACCGCAGGAGAGGTGGAAATTTTACATAGCCGTCGCAAGGGAAAGGTTTTTCTGAGTTATCGGGCTTTACTGAGTCGAGTTTCTAGTGTTTTGCATAGTCCGCATTTTGCATAGGAGGACATAAATGGCAGTTTCTTTTTTAGAACAAGCTTCTTTATGGGGTCAAGGTTTTGAAATTGCGGTTAAACGGGGCGTATTACTTTACCTGATTGAGCAAAAGCTACTCGATCGAGAACATCAAAGTTTGACTCCTTGGAAAACAATCAGAGTGGGTCAAGTTAGTCAGCAATTAGAAAAAAAATTGTCTCTGACTGACCCAGAAGCGAAAGAATGGGTGGGTACGATGATGCGACATTTGTGGCTGTTGGGATATGGTTTGGGCTGGACGGCGATGCGAGAGTGTCTGAAATATTCTTCGGTCGATCGCCCTAAACTAGATGCGATTTGGTGTCCTCTGGTGCTTCCTGGACAACCCTCACTACCTGATGAAGAAAGAACAGAGACTGCTCAGACTTTTCAAAAGGCTTTTGGGTTACCCGGGCAACCAGATTTAGCTTTAGTGAATAAGGGACAGCCTGCTAGGGCTGATTTTTTCTTATGGTTATCTAGGGAGAAGACGGAAATACCAAGAAGATGGAAAAGTGAGCAACCGAGTCAAAAAGAGGAAGCTGAAAAACAGAAGGTTGGAAATACGATCGTTTGTTTGGAATTCTCGTATAATACCCCAGGAAAATTAGCGGATTTTAGGCAAGAACCAGCTCATTTAGACGAGATTAGTCGGTATGCTCGCTTGATGGAGTCTCGTGGTGTGTTTTCCAGGGTACGAGCAGAGGTAGAGGGAGAGGGATTGTCATTTTCTCCTAGGTTGGCGAATCATTTATTCGCGTTTAGTAGTCAGGATAAGCCGTTGTATAAACTCTGTCAGGCTTCATCTTATATCGATCGCCTAATTCGTTTACTCTACACTCACAAGCGGTTGGATGGAGGCTCTTGTTTGGGACGGGCGATCGCCATTACGCCGAATGGATTTGAAAGTTTGGCAGCTCTTTTTAGGGCAGATACACAGAATGGAGCGATCGATCCTAGGGTAACTCTGATGAAATCCCTAGGGGAGGCTTATCGAAACCAGCCCACTCAACCGAATGAAAAACTTGATACCGAAATTCAGTTGGTGTTCAATAAATTACTCAAGTCTTTGCCAAAGGAATTCAAGGATCAAGTGAAAGCCTTGAAAAATCAGCCAGAGGTGGGAGAGGATATCAGTTTCACCTTTCAGGAACAGGTGGAGAGATTTTATCATCCGATGCAACCTCTTTCACGGGAAGAGGCGATCGCTGCTATTGAAGAAACCCCAGCGCTCTGTTCTTGTTTAGGGGAGAATCCAAAAGCCCAATTTAGTCAAATTCTTGATCGATATAGCTCATCAAGTCCACAGGTTCCCTTACGTCACGTCCATGCTGCGGCAGTTGTTGCGGGTCTCAAATGTGCCCAAAGAGGTCGGATTAATGCGATCGCCTTAGAAGGCAATCCTGGAATTGGTAAAACCACGGCCGTCATTGATTTTCTCAACCAACAATCTGAAGGATTTCTCTTTTTATATATTAGTCCGCGAGTCGTTATTAATCGGGAGGTCACAACTAAACTGGCGAAAAAAGAAGGTAAACTCACCGGAATTGCTACCTTGACTACCAATTCTCATTTGATTTCTTTAGCTCCCAAATGGTATGCCAATAAAGTCCAACCTGAAGAAGGTAAAAAACAAGCTATTGATAGTGCCGTAGTTATTGATGGTCTAGAACACTTCAACCAACCCCAGTGCAATATCCTCTTTATTAACCCCGAACAAGAACACGAAATTGATAGTAATTTCGTGCATTCTAAATACTATAAAGCCAGTCTTTCCGAACGGGAAGATCAAAACAAACTGCGCTCCCGTCCTGGTGTGTTGAAAACTTTAGCTCAGTCAGCACGAAAGCTGCAAGAAGTCAATCCTAAATTTAATCGTTTCGTCCTCACTGCTGCCACTCAAGGTTATCGAAAACAGAATAGCAAAACCACAGTCCATGCTCTGAGTAACTTATTTGCTAAAAAAGCCGATACCAAGCCGGGACAAAACGAACGTCTGAAATTTTCTCAACAGATTCCAACTATCGTCGTTATGGTTGATGAGTTAGCGGGAGATGGTGCAGGAGCGCCTTTTGTTCGCGAGTTAGGACAATGGTTAGAACAGCAATTTATCCGTCCTTTTGAGGGGAAGCAATCCCCTTTTAAAGTTATTTTGATTGTTGCTGATGCTTCCCTCTCTAATGAAGTTGTTCTCAATCGCTTTCTCAATCCAGATATAGATAAGCGCAATACATCCTTATCAAAACTGTATGCTCCGGATAAGGTTTTAATCAGCGAAAGTCACAATGAATCTGCATTTCGAGTCACCGCTACCCAGACTAAAATCGGATTAAAGACATATCCGATGCTGCATGTGATGACCAATAGTTATCCAGCCACTGAGCTGAAGATAGACTATCGGATTCATCTTTCTAAGGTTATTCTCCAAACAAAACCGGATGGGAATAAGCAAACTATCAGACAAGCCATTCGAGAGCAACATAAGGAACATTTTTTAAACCAGGTAACCGATGAAATCAATCGAGCTTTGAAAGCACAAGCACAGCAAATCATTTTCTTTGCTCAAGATAAAGTGTTTCTCCGTAAATTAGAGGAGCAGCTAACAGTTGGTGAATCTGCACTCCTTCAAGAGAAAGAAGTTGCCGTCTTAGATCAAAGTGTGCCACCTGATCGGCGTTTAAAGTTAATCCAAGAAGAAAATCGCGATCGCATTCGCATCTTTTTGATGACTTCTTCTGGAGCGCGAGGGGTCTCTTTTCCAAGAACCGATTGGATTATTGCTGCAATTCCCCGCTTTAATATTGAGGCCAGTTTAATGGAGATTGCCCAACTGATTTATCGGGGTCGTGGAATGTACACCGATCCAGAGACTCAAGAGCAAGTTTCAGGAGATAATACTGCACGACAATTGGTGATGCTTATTAATGACTATATCGTCATTGATGAAGAGGTTGACTCCAAGAGAGTCTGGTTACGTCAAACCAGTGATTTATTAACATTATTAATGATGCTCCGTTCAACACTTCACACTCGCATTAAAGGAGATGCAGGGCTGAGGAAACAGAGAATTGCATTTGTACCTGTTGGAGCAATCGGGGATGAAGAATTGCTGAGTTTAATGGCTGAAGAACTGTGGAATTTTGTTGATGAAGCTCCTGTATTCATTTATGATTCTCGTGTCAAAAATATTCAAGGTAAAGGCGTGGCAAAAAAAGCTCTGGAGATAACGAATAAAATATTTTCTGATTTCAAGTTAAAAGGATTTTCAAAAGGCCTTGAAAAAACATCCTATACTCACTATCAGAACCTTGACAATTTTATCAAAGTTATTTCTGCTCCAGAGAATCAATTATTACTGAATTTCAACCATGACAAATGGATAATTTCAGAAAACTTGACTGCAATTGGCCCATTCTGGATAGAAGAGTGGAGAGATCGCCAAGCTATGGAACGGTTTAATTTTCAGATTTGGAATCCTGAGTTAGAAGAACAGAGACAACAGTTGTTAAAACGATTGAAATACCTCTTCGATTATCGAAATAAAATTCCTCCCAAGCTCAAACATCCCGCTAAAGAATTGTATCAGTTTTTAAGTCGGGAAACAGCAGATTGTGAATATTCAGTTTTTCAAGATTTGAAAACACAAAGTTTTAGAATTGGGTTGCCTCTAGACTATCCTCATTTTTGGCATGAACACTTAGAAGAAGACTATAGAAAACAGGAGCTACAAGATCCAGAAAGTTGGAGGAAAGCCTTGGGTCGATCCTTAACTCCTCAAGGCTTGGTAATACCGGTTATCGCTAAGTATCAAGAGTTTCCTTGGGTTGCCGTAGCAGGAGAGAAAGTTTTTGAGCCTTTAGAAATGGTGTTTAGCGATCGCTATTTCATGGCATCGAGTGAGTTAAATCTTCTGAACATTTTGTTACTCGAAGATGACTTAAACCCCGAATACGGCAACACTCAGGAACATTGACCCTTGAGATTACCCTCGATAGCGGACGGGAATGTTCGTCTCTTGCTCGATTTCGTTCGCAAACGCTTGCAAGACTTCCGGCTCCACACATTTGAACCGTTTCACCTCATAAGACCTCTCATCATAATGATTCCCACGGCCATCTAATTGCCGTTTGACGGGTTTTGGACGAGACGGAGTATTGAGTTGAATTTCTACTGGGGATAAGGCTTTCATCATCTCGATATACTGATGGCGAGTTTCTGCATCCCAAGGAGTCAAAATCATGGTTTGTACACCAATTTCTCCGGCATAGTGTTGGCGAAAGTCGAGCATTCCTTGCCACATTTGCTCTAAATTCAAGCTGTCTACGGGACGATTGACGCGGTTGAGGGGTTTAGCAGTAACAGCATCTAGTTTAAGGGAAAGGCGATCGCAATATCGTAAATCTGCTTGTACCTGGCGATCGTCCAACAGCGTACCATTAGTTAACACCAGCGTCGGTCTTTGGGTCATTTCCTGAATCCCTTGCAAAATTTCCCCTAAATTTAACGCTAATGTCGGTTCACCACTGCCACTGAGCGTCACAACATCCACATCCCAAGGTGCAAACCCCTGTAAATCCCCCAAAATCATTTCTGTAGGCACATAAATATCTCGCTTTTGCGTCACCACCTCAATCTCTCCCAACTGACAATAGACGCAATTAAATGAACAAACCGAAGTTTGACCAATCGGGTCTATGCCTAGCGATCGCCCATAACGCCAAGAAACCACCGGTCCATACACACTCTTAAATTCCGTCGTTGTCATTACCATTTCCTTGATCTCCATCTGTTCTCAACAAACATGCTTCCCCCTCTATTGTGACGGAAACCTGAAAAAAGCCCAGTGGAGGATGAAAACTTCCTCGCTCCTTCCCGCTCCCTGAGCGGAGTCGAAGGGAGAAGGGAGCATCCCTATCCCCCCATCATCGCTCCACCGCAGGAGGAGTAAACCGAATCTCAATCCGTCTGCGACTGGGATTATCCCCACCATTCGTCGGCGAAAAATTGCCCGAAACTCCATATAATTGAGCCGCAGAATACGCCTTAAACTGTAACCCCATCGACTGCAAACGGGGATTACTTTCCAACACCTTCACCACCGCAAGCGCACGCATCAACCCTAAATCAGCATTCGATCCCGGATTCAACCGAGAAACCGACGCACTTCCTTCCACCACATCCTCTAAAACTCGGTCTAAATTACTCGCACTGCCACTATTTTCTTGACCATCCGTATGACCAATCACCTCCACCACATAGCCCTGATAATTTTGGGCAAAACTTTCAATTTGTGTCACCAAATCCTCTAAAATGTACTGTTGGAAATCTGGTGCAAGTTCTGCACTACCCGACGGAAAACTTCTCGATTGCGACTCTCGTAAAACAATCACCGGAGGCGATTTTAACCGTTCAATTTCCCCTTGCAATTTCTGCACCACATTTTCCCGTCGTTGCAATTGATCTTGCAGGTTCGCAACTTGACCTTCTAACCCTTGTACCGCACTGGTTCGGCTATCTAACTCTAATTGCAAATTGGCTAATTGGGACTCTAATTCTTGGGAACGGGTAACATTGGCATCAGAAACTGACTTCAGAAAGAAGGATTTAATTAACGCCAAGAGCAAAAATAACGTTAAAATCATAAACGCATTGGACATTAAATCTGTAAACGCTGTCCAAATTTTCAGATCTTCTTGATTGGTTAGAGAACGAGATTTACGACGACTCATGCTAGTAATGGGTAATGGGTAATTTTAATTCGATTTACTTTCTAAAGCGCGGCGCAGTCTCAGCAGCTCGGTCTGCGTTTCTTTCATTTGTTGAATATTATCTTGAATTTGTGCTGAAGTCGTCACCTGAGTGCCAAAACTTTCCAATCCTTGTTGAATAACGCGAGTCACTTGATTTAAAGCGATGACCACTTGTTTAAGTTCCGCTTGCAACTCATCTAAATCTTCCGCTTTCGCAATTGTGCGTCGTTGCAGTTGATCCACTGCTTTTACCGCCATTTCAAATCCCTGAGTTCCGGTTTGCAATCGAGCCATCATATTCTGAATAGATTGCTGACTCTGTTGTTGGCTTTCCAGTACTTTTAGGGACGTAGAATAGCTTTGGCTCATTTGATCGCCAAATTTTGCTAATCGTTTGCTATAACTTTGTAATTCTAAAGCAGCAATTTCAATGGTTTGTACAGAAGTCGTTAAACTGTTAATGGATTGATCAAAACTGTGCTGAAGCGCTCCTAACGTGTTCGTAGCTGCGGTGAGACTTTGAGGAAACGGACTGTTTTCTAATCGTTGAGCGACGATTAAGAAGCGATCGGCCGATTGCTTAAATTCTTCGGTACTTTGACTAATGGTTAACGTGGATTCCGTTAAGCGACTATAAACTTTTTCTGCCAGTTCTGTGGCACGATGATTTTCAATCGCTAACTCTTCCATTTTTTCTTTGAGGGCTAATTCTACAGAAGCACTCACCATTTGACCAAATCGGTTGAGAAATCCTTCAAAAGAGTGATTCATTCCTTGAATAATGCGGTCAAATCGGGTATTATTTTCTAAGGTTTGCAGATAAACATTATCGAGATAGTCTTCAAGGGAATCAACAAATTTGGTTTTGGCGATCGCGGTATTAAACAGTCCATTGACGACGGTTAAGACGGCGCTAAACAAAATGGAGACTAGGCTAGTAAAAAAGGCAATTCCCATGCCTTGTAAGGGTTGTTGCAGAGCTTCCAGTAAGCTGTTAATATCAATGGCTGTGGTATTACTGATGGTTTCACTTAAAGCGGTCAGATTTAAGGTAATACCAATAAATGTTCCTAGTAACCCAACAGATAATAACAAGTTGGGTAAAATTCGCCCTAAATATTCAATTTGATCGCAGGATAAAAACAGAACTTGCTCTTGACTATAGACTTGGTCAATCAGCGCTCCAGTGTTGACTTGTTCTAACCGAGTAATCGATTCTGCATACCGTTGTTCTACATATTCAATAATTTCCGGTTTACGGTTGAGAGGTTGCCAGTGAATCAGTCGCCGAACTTTTTGGGAAAGAACGGTAAGATGGAGATGGAGTGCCATCCTTAAGAGAATTGCACCCAGAGAAGGAAGGATCACTAAGGCAATGGTAAAGACGATCAGGTACGGAGGAATCACAGACATAGTAATCAATAATTCAAAAATATAGTTGTTTCAAATGGCAATCAAACCATGTATTATGATTTTATTGCTCTCCAATCTCTTGCTTCAGAAAAACGACTCAAATATTTGATATTTTTAGTGGCAATTACCATATAATGCCTAGGATATTCTTCTTTTAATATTTTGTAGTGAGCGGCAATAATTCGATCGATATCTAGGGCTTCACGAGGCGCTGTCGGCCCTCTTTGAGACTGAGCCTCTGACCCAATTTTTACTGCTCTGTATAACACATCTAAAGCATACCTAAGATAGAACTATTTATAAAAACTATCATCTAATTTCCATTATTCTCAGAAAATAGCTTTTGTCCAACAGGACGATGATTATTGATGGTTTAATAAACAAATCGCCAAAATTCTAAATCTTTCTCAGTTGTTTCCTTGCGACGATTCCAAGCTATCATAGTTTTGAGGATCTCCATCGCTTTTTGATTTTTGATTATTTTCTCTTCTCGATTCCATTCAGAACCTGAGCTTACATTGCTGATGTGCTGTTCTTCTTTTGCTATTGAATTTAGATTCTCCATTGTACCTCTTTCAGTTGACTGAACAGGCGATGCTTACAGTATATAAAAGTATTCTCAGGATTAGTGAGTTTAATCCTGAGATCCTCAAAAAAAACGACGACAACGGGTTTAATCGGGTTCCGATCGCCCCTAACAATGCTTATCGAGTTGTTGACGTAAATAAGGCGTATTGCTTAACAGATCGCTTTGTTCCAGGGTTTGTTGTTCTTTGGCGGACATCCACTTGAGTTGCACTTCTTGTTGTTCGGCTTCTCGATCGCCTAAAATCAGACAGGCGATCGCGCCACTTTTATCGCCACGAGCCATTTGTTTTTTCAACGCTGCGCCACTCAGGTCTAGTTCCACAGAAAATCCAGCTTCGCGCAACCCCTGAGCCAGCTTCAAGGATTGGCGCTGGGCTAATTCTCCCTTGGAAATCAGGTAAAAATCTAGAGTAGAGTCTGGAACCTGAGCCAGTTTTTCCACCAAGATCATTAATCGCTCTAATCCCATCGCCCAACCGACTGCTGGGGTCTCTTTGCCGCCTAATTCTGCGACTAATCCGTCATAGCGTCCGCCCCCACAAACGGTGGCTTGGGCACCTAAATCGTCGGATTGAATCTCAAAGGCGGTATGGGTATAGTAATCAAGTCCTCGGACGAGACGAGGATTAATTTCATAGTCAATGCCCAAATCAGCCAGTAGGGTTTGCACCTGTTCAAAATGGGTGCGGGAAAAGTCCCCTAAATACTCCAATAAACTGGGCGCATTTTGGACAATTTCTTGGGTGCGCTTGTCCTTACTATCTAAAACCCGCAGAGGGTTGCGGGTTAAGCGATCTTGGGAATCGGCATCCAGCTCTTCTTTATAGGGAGTAAGATAGTCAACAAGGGCTTGACGATATTGAACACGGTCTTCCCGGTTGCCGACAGAATTGAGGTCTAATTTCAGGGACTTTAGACCCAAAGATTTAAGGATTTGGGTGGCAAGGGCAATTACCTCAGCATCTGCCCTCGGATCGGCACTGCCAATAGCCTCCAAACCCAATTGATGAAACTGCCTTTGTCGTCCAGCCTGTGGCCGTTCATACCGGAACATGGGCCCGATATACCAAAGACGCTGAAGGCCTTTCGAGCTGAGACTATGCTCAATATAGGATCTCACGACTCCCGCCGTATTTTCGGGTCTCAGGGTAATTGAGCGATCGCCGCGATCCGTAAAGGTATACATCTCCTTTCCCACCACGTCCGTCGCTTCCCCAATTCCCCTGGCAAACAATTCCGTTTGCTCAAAAATGGGCGTGCGAATCTCCTGGTATCTAGCCTGAGCCAGAACTTTCCGGGCGATTGCTTCCACCCACTGCCATCTGGCTACCTCATCCGGCAGAATATCGCGGGTTCCTCGTATACCTTGCAGTTGTGCCATTAGTTTTCGTCAATTGATTTCCAGACACCATAGCGATCGCTATAGTACGCCAAAATTTGATCTATACGGGCCAAATCCTCAGCCCCAATATCTTCCGGGTATTCGAGCCACATACTCCCAACCTGGCTTAAATAATAATTAAACTCCGAGCTAGATTGGGAATACAGCCCCGTATTCACACGATCAATTTGACGTAAATGGGCTGCAATTTCACGGTATACCGCTAGGGGCAACTTAGGCCAACTCAGGATTCTGCGTTTCTGATTTACAGCCGAATCCAGGATAGATGCAGATTGGGATTTCATAGGTAAAGATGACATTTATACGTCTTCGGATTGTGTCGGATCGGCGGGTAAAATGCAACAATTGACCTCATCTATACATACTTTACCCCATTTCATTGCCCATCGAACTAATTCCACCCGATTATCGGTCTTGGTCTTTTTGAGGATATTGCTAATATGATTATCTACCGTGCGCTTACTGATTTCGAGTTTTTCGGCAATATCCTGGTTGGCTAATCCCATTGCCACCAGTTCTACTACCTGAATTTCACGGTCGGAGAGGGATATGGACTTCATTGGTTCGCTAACAGTCATAGTGATTATGGATCTCTACTAAGGGAAAGCATATTGGCTTTAGTATATCTACTTAAACTATAACTTAATTCTATCTTTGCCATTTATTGTGGTCTTGATTGGTGATTAAGCCAAGCCATTTTCGATCGTTTGCCTAGCAACAGAAAAATCTCCATCAGTCCGATCGCTAGAACTAGCTTACGATCCCCGCTAGAGCAAAAATCCTCCTGGTGATAATAACCGGGAATAGTAGTACACTGAGGGTTCTAGGCTTACGGCAAAATTTTCTATGAATACAGCTCAGGTTCTGTGCTTAGGTGAACTTTTATTCGATTGTCTGGCTGACAAAGCTGGACTACCCTACGATCAAGTTAAGTCCTGGACTCCATATCCAGGCGGCGCTCCTGCTAATGTAGCGTGTAGGTTAGTCAAGTTGGGTACGCCATCAGCGTTTATTGGGAGTGTTGGATCGGATGAGGCGGGAGATCGCTTGGTACATTTTCTCCAAGAACAGCAGGTTGATATCCAAGGCGTTCAACGACATGCTAGTGCCCCCACCCGACAGGTTTATGTGATTCATTCCTATAATGGCGATCGCTATTTCGCAGGTTTTGGAGAGACAGATACAACCGCCTTCGCGGATGCCTATCTTGATTCTTCCCTGCTCCCTATAGATTTATTTAGAGATGCTCAATATCTAGTCCTGGGAACCCTAGAGCTGGCTTATCCCCAAACCCAGGAAGCGATCCATAAAGCGTTAGAGATTGCTAATCAATATCACCTGAAACTGGTCGTCGATGTGAATTGGCGACCCGTTTTTTGGCGCGATTCCGAGCAAGCCAAACCCTTAATTTATGATTTATTAGCTCAAGTAGATTTTGTAAAAGTTAGCGATCGAGAAGCCGAGTTTTTATTGGATATGACCGATCCATTGGCTATCCGAGACCGATTTCCTGATTTAGAGGGTGTGGTGGTTACCGGGGGAGAAAAACCGATCCATTATGCGATCGGAGAAGGAGAAGGAAGTGTACCGGCTTTTGCCGTATCGGTAAAGGATACAACAGGAGCAGGAGATGGATTTGTAGCGGGTTTGATTCATCAACTGAATCGATACCAGATTTCCAGCTTGCAAGATCCCCAGAAGGTTAAGGAAATTGTTACCTATGCAGCAGCCGTTGGCGCTCTAACCACTGTTGAACCTGGAGCGATCGCCCCTGAGCCGACGGCTGAACAGGTACAAACCTTTCTCCAAGAACAGGGGATTACCACGGACTATTTATCTTGAGATTCTTCTGTACGAATTCTAATCCCTGACTTGAGATATTCGCTGATCGCCTCTCCCAGTTTTTCTTCTGGGGTTTTCTTCTTCTTCGGTTTTTCAACTAAGGTTTCTTGTGTCCAGAGAAAGACGATAATAGCAAAAAGGGCGATCGGCCAGAACATGGAACTCTCTCCTCTTGAGTAGAAAAAATCCCATCCGAGGAGGATGGGATTTCAGAGCATTAACAAGGGCCTCTATAGGGATCTCAGAAAAAAGACGGTTATTTTATGCAAAATTGGGGAAATTGTTACAAAACTTATAGGAAAGGGCAATACGGAACCTTCCCGTGTCTCCATCTTCCCCTATGCTCTCCACTACGTTGCAATTCAGGCAAGAGGCGGTATTCTGAATGATGAAGAGCAAGATTGGGAGATCTAACAATGAATCGCTTCCTGTGGATGAGTACCATCAGCATTTCTTTACTCTGGACACTCGGCTGTAGTGGGTCCAAGGTATCCCAAGAGGAGGCTGTAATGGAGTCAGAAGTTGCCGTTACTCCTCCTCCTTCTCCCCAAGTTACTCCCAAACAGAAGAGCCAAATCTTAGCCCAAATTCCCCAATTAACCCCTTCAACTTCGGCTGAAGAACGGTTAGCGCAACTCAAAGAAGGGCAGCGAGACCCCTTCAGTCCTTTAGACACCCATCCTATTGTGACTCCGGGCCAGATTAAGGTAACACAAACCCCACCAACTCCAACCCCAGAAGTGACAGTCAAACCCAACCCAGCCCCCTCCCCGGTTCAACCCTTACCCGTTATCCCTTTACCGGCTCCGATCCCAACTCCATCCCCCCAATTGCCGACGGTACAACCCAATCCCAGCGTCCAAGCAATTCCCCAAACGATTGAAGTCGCTCAAGTGCAGCCTATCCCCACTCCGAGTCCTGTAACACCATCGGGAGCAGAAGCCGTAAAAGTAACAGGAGTGGCAGAGCTGCCGGATGGGATGCGGGCAATTCTTAAGGCTCCTGATGAACCAACCTCTCGCTATGTGGTGGCTGGAGAATTCTTATCAAATGGGAGAATACGAGTCAAACGAATTGAAATTGCCTCTAGTGGTAATCCAATTGTAGTCTTAGAAGAAAATGGTAAGGAATTTATCAAAACCGTCAGCGATCGCCCGTAATCACCCAGACTCAAACCCCCTAAATATCTAGAATTACCCATTACTGAGATCAAATCTTTAAAGGTTTGCTACGATTGAATGGAGGTGAAAGGGGTGAAAGGGGTGAAAGGGGTGAAAGGGCCCTGGAGATCCTGTTATGAGCCTCCCTAGGGGCAATTCTCCCCAACCCATACCCATTTTTAATTTTGAATTGATATAAGATGTCGCCAGCTAAAGAAATCTCAATTTCCTTACCAACATCGCTAGTACACTTTATTGAGAGCTACAAAATTGCCAAAGGATGTCAATCCCCTGACCAAGTCATAGAATTAGCGTTAGACTTGTTGCGAAATCAAGAACTAGAATCCGCTTACCGACAAGCATCTAGCGAAGTTGACTCGGCTTGGGATATTACAGTTACCGATGGATTAACCGATGAAACGTGGTGAAATTTACTATGCGAATCTCAGCCCTAAAGTTGGCTCTGAAATAGATAAACGCCGTCCCGTACTCATAGTAAGTAACGATGCAAATAATCGCACTGCTGATACAGTGACCATTCTACCCATCACCTCTAATGTAACTCGTGTTTACCCGTTTGAGGTTTTCATCAATCCAGAAGATAGCAGTTTACCCAAATTTTCCAAAGTGCAAGCACAACAGGTGCGAACCATTTCTAAACAACGGATCGGTGCAAATGCAGTGGGTTCTTTGAGTCAGGAAGTGATGCAACGAGTAGATATGGCTCTCAAACTCCACTTGGAGTTAGATTAAATGCACTCGCGATCCCACAAAAACTGACCCCCTAATGAACCAGAAAAAGCCAAAAACTTTTAATTGCCATGCTCAATACCCATGACACCTACACCTGTCCTCTATGTCGCCATGGAAGGATTTCTGCACTGACGTTGATGGATGCATTTGCCTGTAACTTTTGCCGTCATATCTTTAGTGCAAATCTGCAACAGCAAACTCTTCAGTTGGCAGATGGAGATCGCCCCTTTTCCTGGTACTGGACGGGTAAAAATTGGATTAACGTTGCTATGATGCGATCGGGCGATCAATCCCAAATTCTCTGGCTGTTAAGCCTTCCCCCGATCCTCCTTCCTCCTATTTTAATTGGATTAGGTTCTTATATCTTCCCGCCCGATCCCGAAAGTAGCGGCGCGTGGTTTCCCCTATTTTGGACTGGGCTAACCTTCTTTACCCATTTATTCCTAGTAGTTTGGCTCATGTTTGAATATTATCAATGGCCATTTTTTCAAGCTGTAATCATCCGTTTCCAACAGCGTCTACATACCAGGTAAAGTGGGCAAGATAGAGTTATAACGTTGAATTCTGTTGCTTATTCTCCTGCCCACCTACGATAATTTCCCACCTGAAACACAAAAATTTTTAATTGAAATGTATACTCGTTTTCTCTCTGCTGCTCTTCTGAGTCTTGCCCCTAACCTAGCTTTTAGCCTTCCCAGTCTTGCCAATCCAGTAATTGACCGCATTGCCTCAGAAATTACGGTTCGCATTGAAGGCCCCCAGGGAGGAAGCGGTGTACTTTTCGCTACTGAAAATCAGGTTTATTATGTGGTCACCAATGCCCATGTAGTGGATCAACCGGGAGACTATACCATTATTACTCCCGATGGCGATCGCTATCAGGTGGGGTCGTCCCATCGGTTGCGAATGCCTGGAGAAGATATTGCCGTGCTGGCCTTCTATAGTGAAATGACCTATCGCACCGCAAACATCGGTAACCCGCAAGCAGTAGAAGCAGGAAATCTAGCTTATGTAGCCGGTTGGCCAAGGTCTGGAGGATCGGTTCGTCAACGGATTTTTGTGAATACAGAAGGGGAATTTGTGCAATTGCTGCAAGGGGTGGATCAAACACAATTACCGTTAAATTATACCAATGTGGTGCGGGTGGGCATGAGTGGCGGCCCGGTCTTAAATCAACGAGGTGAAGTAATTGGTATTAATCGGTTGGTTCAATTAGTCGAAGATACGGATCAAGTGGTTGCCACAGGGATTAAACTCGATCGAGTTTTAAGCTGGTGGGAGAGCGCGGAAAAACCGATTCCAACAGCATCTGATTCTAGGGCAGTGCTGAGTGAAATCCCAGCTCCAGCGACTGAAGCCATTGTTGCAGGAGGGTATCAGTTAAGCCAAACGCTACAACGGGAGGGGGGATTTTTAGGTGCAGTGGCGATCGCCTCGTTAGGGGATGCACTACTGGTCAGTGGCCATAGTGATGGGGCGATCGTTCTCTGGAATTTAACCACTGGAGAGCCAATTAACACCTTAACAGGTCATCAAAAAGCCATCAATGCTTTGGCGATCGCCCCTGATGGAAAAACCCTCATCAGTGGCAGTGAAGACCGCACCATTAAGCTCTGGAATCTCGAATCTGGAGAGCTACAAAAAAAACTCACCGGTCATCGAGATGCAGTCTCTGCTTTAGCCATAACGCCCGATGGTCAAACCCTCGTTTCTGGAGGATGGGATCAACAGATTCTCATTTGGAATTTGAACACCTATGAAACCATAGAAACTCTTCCTGGTCATCAAGGATTAATTAGTTCCTTAGCTATTTCGCCCAATGGAAAATGGTTGATTAGTGGCTCCCAAGATACCACCATTCGTGTATGGGAGTTGCCCACATTTAAGTTAGTCAATATTCTTGAAAATCATCGTTTATCGGTTCTCGCTCTAGCCATTAGTGCCAATAGTCAAACCCTCGCTAGTGCAGGGGGAGAAGGAGACATTACCATCTGGAATTTAGCCACAGGGGAATTACAACGAACCCTCAAAGGTCACACCGATGGGGTTTGGTCTTTAGCGCTGAGGGAAGATAACCAAACCCTCATTAGTGGTAGTTGGGATAAGACAATTCGGTTTTGGAATGTACAGACCGGTCAGTTACAATCTACAGTCAAGAAACATTCAGATTATGTCATTTCTCTGGGTTTGAGTGCCAACGATCAAAGACTCATTTCTGGAGGTTTAAATAACGAGATATTGATTTGGCAACGTCAGTCAAACTAATTACCGTTTTGCGCAAGATAATAGGTAATTGCTACAAGTAATGATATCTTATTGGACAGTCAGTGAGTGAGTTGAATCTGATGTTTGATTTTTGGCTAAAAACCAGTGGAACCTGGATGAATGTGGCAACTGTATTAGTGGGAACTGGGTTAGGGTTACTGCTGAAAAATCAACTGCCCCAACGCATTCAATCCACCATTACTCAAGGGATGGGATTGATTACCCTGTATCTGGGGATGAGTATAGCTGGAAGTTTAACTCAAGCGCAAGCGGGACAGGTTGATGGGGTGGTGTTAGCGGTGCTTAGTTTAACTTTGGGTGGCTTATTGGGAGAATGGTGGCAACTGGAAGAGCGACTCAATGCTATTGGTTCTCAACTCAAGATTTGGTTTCGCGGAGGAGGACGGTTTACGGAAGGGTTTGTTACGGCTAGTTTACTCTTTTGTGTCGGCCCTTTAACGTTGATTGGCTCGATCAATAATGGACTCACAGGTGATGATAGTTTACTGACACTGAAAGCAACGATGGATGGGTTAGTCTCCATTGCGCTCACCGGAAGTTATGGGATTGGAGTGGGGTTTTCCATCATTACCATCCTCATCTTTCAAGGGGGCATTTCCTTACTAGCGGGTAGCCTGACTCAAATCTTACCCGATCCAGGCAACGACCCCCGAATTTTCCTAGTGACTGGAGTCGGTGGAATTATCATGTTAGGCTTAGGCTTGAATTTGCTCAATATTGGTAAACTGCGAATTGCATCATTTTTGCCCGCATTAGCGTTAGCACCGTTGATTTATGCGATCGCGCAAGCAATGCAGAGTCTTATCGCGTCTTAGTTTACCCCCTAATCTAGCCAATGCTATCGTTTCAAAGCATTCTATGCAAAGGAGTTATTCATGAAAAGTAGCACAACCAAGGGATTAGTCGGGTTTTTATTAACTCTATCCACGTTAAGCGCTTCACCAGCCAACGCTACCGGTAATTTATCTGAATTCTCTAGCGCTAACGTTGATCTCGAACAGCGATTAAACCGATTAACCGAAACTTTGCAAAATAGAGAACACCAACTGGATTTAGAAAGGAATCCCCTGTCATCTGAGACACAACGGAGCCAAGATCTGGCACAATTTCGTAATGTTTTCCGCAATGGTGGATGGCGCAATGGGGGCAGTTTCCGCAATGGCGGATGGCGCAATGGATGGCGCAATGGGGGCAGTTTCCGCAATGGTGGATGGCGCAATGGGGGTAGTTTCCGCAATGGTGGATGGCGAAATGGATGGCGTGATGGCGGCGGTTTTGTTCATTTCCGTAAGCGGTAATCTGTTCGAGGGGTGCGTTATTCATGCACCCTACAGCTATACGTGATGCAGAAGATAGGGAAGTTTAGAGGGCAGAACGAGCATAATAGGGGAAGCCGGGAATTGTAGATAATCGATCTGATGGGAGAGACAATATGGAGCCTCTTGCTTTAATTATGGCAGCCTTAGTAGCAGGTGCAGCTAAAGCGGCGGGTGATGCTGCACCGGATGCTTATCAAGGGCTAAAGGCATTGATTAAGCGCAAGTTTGCTGGGGAACCGAAGGCCGAAATGGTATTAGAAGAACATGAGAGCGACCCAGAAACTTACAAAGCACCTTTGCAGAAAAAGTTACTCGAAGCGGGAGC
>NZ_JAGHZH010000109.1:0-5551 GCF_017746885.1 Roseofilum sp. SBFL
TAGCGATTTTTTGGGCAAGTAACCCTCTAACCTGATGCTATAGTTATGCGATCGCGACCATTGAGTTGAGGTTTTCAGCAAAATACTACCGAAAAAGGTCGCTATAGCGACCTTTGAACTACCTTGTCACCCCTTGAGGCCCGTCGCCTACAAGTTCAGGAACGACTCACCCAACAAATTGCGAATGCTCTACAAGGTTTGCTCAAACCCCAAGGCGTGGCTGTCGTCGTGGAATCCACCCATATGTGCATGGTGATGCGGGGGGTACAAAAGCCAGGTTCTTGGACAGTAACCAGTTCTATGCAAGGAATCTTTGCAGAAGATGCCAAAGCCCGCCAAGAGTTTATGAGCTTGATTCGCCACAATCCCTCATTTCACTAAAATCTAAAGCACCTGTCTTAGCGCGATCGCATAAGTTCAATTCACCGCAAATTCCATATAGGGGCGCTGAGTAGGATGATAAAATCCCAAAACAATCTTATTTTTCGGCACACCTAAATCCAGCAAATCATTCACAATACCATCTTCTGTACCATCTCGATGAATCCAAATTTTACCCTCAATGATTTCCCTATGTACCAGACAACCATGTACTCGACTATCATTTTGCCATCCCAGGGTTAACAAAATATAATTTCTCTTATCTTCACTAATGATCAATCTTCGTTCTAAATGACCGTAAGAATAAGAGATCTGATAATACTCATTTAAAACTTGATAAATGATCGGATAATAGTGTTCTAATGTATCCATGTGACCACCTCTTGGTTGCTCGGATCAAAGACAAGTAAACGAAGTTTGTTTTTCGTTAAAATTAGATTGCCAAGTCGTTCTTCAAAAATCTCTTTAAATGAAATTTTAGAAATGGCAAGATACAAAGTACGGTCATTCTCAACTTCTTCAAGTATATTTCGGTAGACAATATACTGTCCTACTGCTTTTTCTAACTCATACATCGCAGAGCGGCCCAAAAAACTCTTAATTTCTACAGCAATCTTCTCTCCATGTTTTTCTGCTGCCAGGACTTTTTTTGCCCCCAGGTCAACGAATAAGTCTTTACCACCATATTGGGGTGTCAATGGATCGTTCGTGATTTGCCAATTATCTTTTTCTAGAGCAGTTTTGACTGTATCATGGTATATATCGTGTGCAGGCATCGCCATCAATACATTTTAATACACCCTCAAAATAGAACAGGATATTCTAATTGGCAACATCACGAATCACCCGCTCTAAACCCGCCACAACTCGTGCTAACTTCCCATAATCGATTTTATCTGGAGTATCTTCAGCCCGATGGTAATAGGGATAGCGAAAGGGTGCAGTATCGGTAACCATTAAAGCGGGATATCCTTGCTGCCAAAATGACCAATGATCCGACCATCCAACTCCTGGTAAAAAGTTAGGCAGTGCTGCCCCTTCTGAGGGAAAAAGAGTATGCTGACGAAACGATCCAATCACTTGTCGCACCCAGTTCCCAGAGTCAAGATTCCCAACAAAAGCAATAAAGTTACCTTGCAGAGGATAAAATAAATTTAAAGGAGCAGGATACTGTTGACTCCCTGGCTTATCAGAATAGTATCCCATAGTTTCTAGACTCATCATGCCAACAATATTGTCTTGGCGCTGCTTACAAATTTTGGCATAGATTAAACTTCCCATATCTTCTGTCCAGCCAAAAGGATTTTCTTCATTCACAAACTCTAAAAATTTCAGGGTTCGCTGTTGTGGTTTTCCTGCAAACCGGCGAGCTAAGGCTAAAACTGCGGCTGCTCCCGAACCATTATCATTCGCTCCGGGAACATGAGCTACAGAATCATAATGAGCGCCAATTACAATAATTTCCTCTGCTTTAGTTGTGCCTGGAATTTCGACTTCTAAGTTGTCAAATTCTTGGGCATCAATCGAGTATTGGTAGTGATTAACTTGATATCCTGCACGAGTAAACTCAGTTTCTAGATACTGAGCCGTTGCGAGTAAATTATTATAAGCCAGATAATTATGGGGTTCAGAGGCGATTTCCTTGACATCCGCCTCTAGCTCTTTTGCTAATGCTTGCTCTTCTACTGTTAAAGGCAAGAGTGCATCCTGATAACTTTTTCCTGGCATCTTTAACATAGTTTTCTATTGATCTCAATAGTCTTCTTTGTTTACTTTTCCTTAATGGGTAACATCATGAATCACTCGCTCTAATTTCCCATAATCGATCTTATCCGAAGTCTCTTCAGCCGTGTGATAATAGGGATAGGGAAAGGGAGCTTATGGGGTTCAGGGGCAATTTCCTTGACATCCCCTTCTAGATCTCGTGCTAATTGTTGCTCTTCTACCGTTAAAGGTGACAGGGCATCCGGATAACTTTCCCCTGGTATCTGTAACATCATGTTCCCTCCTCCCCAGGAAATACCGATCAAGATTATACTCAAGATTGACAATCCGATTCAAGTGGATTTGCTCTGCCATCCCCAATTGAGCTTTTTCTTGATCATCTGGATTATTTATCCTAAGATATCCTCAATTATAAAACTATCTCACTCTATTGTCCTGATGACTATTCCGGCGTTTGATTTCAGTCACTATTTCCCCTATCAAGAACTGACAGATTACTTAACCCAGATGGCTCAAGCTTATCCGAATTTGATGCAACTGAAAAGTTTGGGGACAACGGACGAAGGACGAGAAATTTGGTTGGCGACTGTGACCGATCAAACGACAGGAGCAGCTCTTGAAAAACCTGGATATTGGATTGATGCTAATACCCATGCAGCAGAAGTTACAGGTTCGGCAGTCGCTTGTTATATTCTCTATCAGGTTTTAACCCAATATAACCAAGATGCGCAAATCACCCATTTATTACAGAACTATACCCTATATATTTTGCCGAGAATTGCGGTAGATGGGGCAGAAAAATATCTACAAACTCCCTATAATCTACGGTCTAGTACCCGTCTCTATCCGGAATCTGAACAGCAAGATGGTTTATATCCAGAAGATATTAATGGAGACGATCATTTGCCGACCGAAGATTTACGCATCTATCAACTGATTGGGAAAAAAGGTAGTGAATTAACAAAATATAAGTGTGTTTCTGTTTATCATGATTTTCGTTATGACCCAAAAACGGTGGTTTATGGGGCAATGGATGATTATGGCTACGATCATTGGGGATGGTTTGGGTTTACGGTAGAACTCTGGGATGCGGCTAAGGAAGCTGGTGTTGAAAAGCAGAATAATATTGAATGGGGACGGGAACATCCAATAGAGGATGATCTGAAAATTCTGCAATGGAATGATGAGTATTTAGAGGGTAAGGGGTTTATTCCTTGGCAAGGCTTTGAACATCCGCAACTGGGAGAGGTGGAGATTGGAGGATGGGATATGAAGAGAATGTGGAAAAATGCACCCGCGAAGGCACTGCCGGAAATCTGCGATCGCCATTTCAAATTCGCGATCGCCCATGCGCTCATGTCTCCCCGGTTATCAGTCGCTCGTAGTGAGGTGAGTCACGAAGGGGCTGATATTTATCGCATAACCGTACAATGGGAAAATTTGGGCTTTTTGCCCACTCACACCAGTAAAAAGGCGCTAGAACGGCAAGCAGTGCGTCCTACGCGAGTAAAATTAGGGCTACCGGAAGGGGTTACCCTGATTAGTGGGGAGCAAGAGCAGGAAATTGACCCTTTAGAAGGGCGTTCTAATAAATGGTTCAATGCATCTGCAAATGGAACCGACTATCGCACCCATCGCAGTTGGGTAGTGAAGGGGAAAGCCGGGAGTGAGGTGAGGGTAGAGGCGATCGCCGAACGGGCTGGAACAGTGAGAACTTCAGTTATCCTGAGTTAGAAACCCTAGAAGATGTTGATGGCAATTTAACACAAATGCAGCTCTCTCTCTGAGTCAGTACTCCTTCCTGGTTAAGATATTCCATTGTTTGAGTCACGGGTAAAAGAGTAAATCCCACTTTTTGATACAGTTCAACCACATAAGCAAAGTCAGGATCGCAGGTAGTCCTCAAGATATAAGGTGTAGAATCGTCAAAATAAGCAAATACACTTTGTAAAAGTCGTTTAGCTAAACCTAGCTTACGGTAATCCAAGGCGACTCCCACATCAGACACATACTGGAATTCCTCAATTCCATAGTGTGTTTGTTGACTAAAAAACTCTTGATTTAGCTCAACTTTCTTGCCCTGAAAATCAGCATAAGTTCCCAGAAACGACAATTCTCTGAATTCTTTAGTCTCAGTTAACGGGAGAGTTGCCATAAAACCGATAGCTCTCTCCTGACAGTAGGCGAGATGCAAACTACCAAAACGAACATATTTTTGAAAATAAAACTCAACGTTTTCACGGATAACATTTTCATTGAATGGAGGGGCTGAAAAACATTCATAAACCGTTTGATAAAGTCCGTTATCCAGAACTTCGTTTAGTAAAGGAAGATCGTCAAACAACTTAATTTGAATATCCATATTTAGGTATCCTCAACATGAGTAACTCTTGTAGAGCCAGATAACGGTTTAGTTTTCCTAGCCAGCTATAGCAGAGAAAGAGTCTGTTAGGACTCCGGTTCAATACTGAAACCTAGCTACCATAACCTATTCCCTATTCCCTAGCGCGCAGCGCTATACCTGACTCCAATCTTAGGATAGTAGCGATCGCCTCTTCTTATTCGTCTACAGTAGGATTTGGGTGGTGGTGTAGGAGTTGAACCTACCTGATTCCGGTTAAAAGCCGGATGCATCTACCGCTCTGCCAACCACCCAACCGAAAAATTAATTGACTGCCCCGCCAGGACTTGAACCTGGAATACTTCGCATTCAAAGTGCGAGATGTTGCCATTACACCACAGAGCAAAACATCATACTGGGATAACTGACAACACCCCCACATTACTCATAACTAGCGCAAAGTGCGATAGCCTCAACGGGACTCGAACCCGTGTTTTTCGATAGAAAGTCGAACGTCCTTGGCCGCTAGACGATGGGGCCATTTGGCGCAGGGATGAGGATTTGAACCTCAAATTCTAGTTTTGGAGACTAGAGTGTTGCCGTTACACTATCCCTACATTTGGTGGCAGTGGTGGGAGTTGAACCCACATCAACCAAGTTATGAGCTTGGGGCTTTAACCATTAAGCTACACTGCTACGAGGCTGACGGGATTTGAACCGTAGACCCATTAATTAGCTAACGCTATTTGAATGGCTAGAAGCTTTGCCAAATCTGCCTTGTAAAACCTTGAAAAGGAAATAGGCAGAAAATAGGCAGATGTCTGACAATTACACTAAACAGGCATGGTTTCTGGTGAATGAGTATTTCCACTCTAACTCCATTGACCCATCTAAGTACGTTGACCATGAATTGGTGAGAGCTTATCTCAAAGCTTGCCAGAGAAGTACCCCGAAGGGAGTGTCCATTAGTCTCCAGGGTAAGCGCTTGTACTTGCGCTTTAAGACAGCTACCAAGGCAACAACGGCTAACAATTCTTGTAATGAATCCTTCACCCGTGATGGTTGCGTCAATGCTCTAGCGAAAGCCTTAGCAGTCTTTGACAA
>NZ_JAGHZH010000110.1:0-9491 GCF_017746885.1 Roseofilum sp. SBFL
AACGCCACAGTCATTTTTATATTGGATGCGATGGATTATTGTGGGTTCAGTCCTTTCAATGTTGGTCTTCTTTGGCTCAAGAACTGATGGATTCCAAGCCTCATAAGCGCTTATTTTTCCAGAAGGGGTTAAAGGCTCTATTCCTTATACAGTCTACTCTTTAGCTCCCTTGTCACCCCTTGAGGGACGAAACAAGTGGGAATGATCGGGATGATAAAGCTGCGATCGCCCTCCGATACCCTTCAGCGCTGGACTAATCACATACAATGTCGTCCGTATTAACTCCTGTTCCTGGGTTTCACGTGCCATCTTTTCCAACGGAACCACCACAATCTTCTCATCCGGCCATCCCAACCGATAACAAATGGCAACTGGAGTATCTGCTGGATAATGCTTTAACAACTGTTCTTGGGAACGCTCTACATGACGTGCGGCTAAATATAAACATAAACTTGCTTGATGGGCTGCCAAAGACTCTAACTCTTCCCCTGAAGGCATTTGAGATGCTCGGCCGCTCACCCGCGTTAAAATGATCGTCTGCACCAACTCCGGAACCGTTAACTCTACCCCCAAGCGGGCGGCTGCCAACTGAAAAGCACTAATTCCCGGTACAATTTCAAACGGAATTTCTGCTTCCGATAACCCTTGGATTTGTTCGCCAATGGCACTGTACAAACTCGGATCGCCTGAATGCAACAGCACGACTACATGACCTTGACGCACCCGCTCAATCATCATCGGTAAAATTGACTCTAGGGTTTGATGACCCGTCGGGATTAACTCGGCATCTTTGCGGGTATCGAGCAACATCTGCTTCGGAACCAAAGAGTTGGCATACAGGATTGCATCGGCCTGAGCCAAAATCCGTTGAGCGCGAACCGTCAGCAATTCCGGGTCACCAGGGCCGGCTCCAACAATATAAACGGCTGGATTTAGGGGGATGTCAGTCATTGAAAAGCTCCAAAGAGGTTCCAGTTGGGCAAAATTCTCAGCCCTATCAGGCGCGCTACGCCAACGATAGGACGAAAAAGGCTTGGCCAAGGGTTTGTTAAAATTTCGTAACTCTGGCTACAATTTTTCGCTAAATCAGTTATCTTAAAAGAAAGAAACTCAATCTACCTTATCAAAAGTCAAAAAACTGTTTATCATGAACAAAAAACGCCAACAACTCCAACAAGCCGCTCAAGCGCATAAAGAAAACCTACGCAAAAACCTACAACACAGATTAGAGGTCGCTCGTACTAAAGGCGATGTTTCTCTAGTCCATCAGCTAGAAGCGGAAGCAGACTATCTAGGATAAGGCTTGATTCTGACGAATTATCAAATTCGTCAGCAAAACTTAATCTGCACCTACGCACAACACTTACATTGTATAAGGGCGTTTCCTGTCTGAATCGTGACACGAAGCGCCCTTTTATAGCGCGGTGCGATCGCCCGACTCAGCTCACCTTCACTCTAATATGACCGTCTTAGAGCTTACAATCCGTTGCTGAAGTCATCTAGGGTTAGCTGCAAATACCACTCTGGAGAAGCCTGATACTCTTCTAATTTCCGTTTCGCTGCCCCTTGAGGATCTTCGGCGTGTAAAATCATAAAGCCAACGGTTTTCAAGTTCGGTAAAGGTAGGGGAGGTGAAGCGGTCTCCTTTTCTTTCTCTACTTCCTCTACTTCTTCCTCTATTTCGGGTTTAACCTTGTTTTGCTGGAGCGTCACACAAGCTTGTTGATAGAGGGGCAGAATTTCATCATAGTTATAGAGCAATTCTTCTAGGGCAACGAGGGCTTTTGAGTCTCCATTATCCCAATCTTTAATCACTTGATGAATACCAAACTTGAGGCTTAAGGGCAATGCCTCTGCACACTCGGTAATGGCAAATAAGAAGGCTTTTAAGATAATGGTATCAGAGTTTTTCATGGCGATTCGACGTTTCGGGAAGCTATGACAGGGAATCGGCGATCGGGTTCAGGAGCGTCACCCCATCCCCCAATACCGCCATTTACCCCATTATTAAGATGAAGAACGATTTTCTCGCTCTTCTTTGAGTCGCCTGCGGCGATCGTTCCAGTCTACTAAGGTAAGATAAACGACTCCGCCTGTTACCAAGATCAATAGGGCAAAAGCTGCCCAAACGAGACTGGCGAAAAGTGGAGATTCCATGAGCTTTCCCTCAGATATTACTTAGAAACCGTTTCTTGCCCAAACGACCATAGAGATAGAGAAGGTGAAAATCACCAGCAAGGAAACCCAGCCTAAAGAGAGAATGTCCATAGTTAATCTTAAAACAACCGTATTACTCCATTGTTTATCATACAAGGGAATGGGGAGTGGGGAGTAGAGGGATAGGGAGTGGGGAATAGGGAATGGGGAATAGGGAAGAGGCAAGAGGCAAGAGGCAATTAATGTCCCCGTGTCCCCGTGTCTCCTCGTCCCCATGTCCCCATGTCCCCGTGTCCTTCCCATCCTCTCCATCCCCAAGTTTAATGCAGTGGTACTTCTAGGCGCTCTCCAGGGGTGGGGGAGAGGGCTTGGGTGCTTAAGCCTTGAGCCGATAGTGTTTGCTGAAAGTCTTCTACGGTTCCTTCGGCTCGGAGTAAGGAAATCAGCAAGCCTTCAAACTTGGCATCCCCCCCTGCTGCTGTGGGCAACATGACTTGAGGTTTGACCCATTGAGCTACTTTGAGGGCACTTTCTGTACCTTTAATGATTGGCCCGACTATCGGTAAACCTAAATCGATCATGGGCGTAATAATTACATCAATCGGTCCCTTTTCCTGTAGAGTAGGGGAATGGTAACCGTGGGGTTCATAATAAACGGTTTTGCCGCTAGAGAGTTCTTTGAAGATATAACCATTCTCTACGAGGGTGGGGCCAATGGGAGAACCAGGAACGGCCTGAATCTCGACCTGCTCATTGAAGCGATAGGTTTGGCCATGTTCTAGGGAATGGATGTTAGTATAGCCGAATTCTTTGACGACTTTGGCGGCATTGGGGGAGCCAACAACGGGTAAATTTTTATTCAATTGTTTCAGGGTCTGGGGATGGGCATGATCTTCTAATCCCTGGGAGAGAACGACTAAATCAATGGTTTCTGGAATGGCACGGTCTTGGGGACGATATCCTTTGAAGAGCCAGGGCAGGTTACCAAATACTAGGGGGCCAACTAACCAGGGGTCAATGAGAATGTTTTGTCCTCCGAGTTCGAGTAACCAAGAGTTGCTATCAAGATAGGTGAGATACATAAGGATGATGGCGTTTTGATCGGTGTTTTTATTGTAGGCATAGATTCTGAAGTGGGAGAAGGAGCTGGGGGATGAGGGAATTGCTCTATAAGTTAAAATTGCGATAACAGCGGAAAGTGCTGTAAGTAGCGATCGCCAAACCATGAGAGGAAGTGAGTCATGTCCACCTTATCCGATTGGCAGCAACTGGCCATTCATTCCCATTATCAAACCGCAAACGCTATTTTAGATCGCTTGCACGCAGGTAGTGCAAGCGAAGCGAGTCAAGGGTTAGAAGCACTGATTGAAGCCATGGGAAGAAGTGAAAAACGAGCGATACAAAGTCAATTAATTCGACTCATGAGCCACATTATTAAGTGGAATGAGCAGCCAGAGATGCGATCGGCGAGTTGGAGCATTACGATTCAATCTGCACGAGATGAAATTGAGGATATTCAGGAAGAAATTCCTAGCTTAAATCAAGATTTTATTGACTCGATTTGGGAGAAATGTTTCCAGAGAGCAGTGCGATATGCAGAAACAGAAATGGGGGTTCAATGTGAAGGGGTTTCTCTGTCTTGGGAAGAGGTTTTTCAGGCAGAATATCGCGTTGTTAAACCCACTTAACTTGATTGGTGTCAGCTTGAATATAGGGAATGGTTATGAGCGATCGCAATTTAGAACTGAATCAAGAGATTATTTTTGATGCGGAACATGAGACTCCATTGCCAGTGCAAGGGGTGGAGATCGGGGTGAACTCTGACGAGGGGTTACCGGAAGTAAGCTTAAAGGTGGCAGTAGATGGGCCCAGTTATGAAGAAATTGAGGGCAAAAATCGGTTTAATTTAGAGAAACGATGGCGCGGGGAGATGACTGGGGAATTTTTGAGCGATCGCCCCCTATATTTAGAACTGATGTTACAACCCGATCGAATTCCCGATCCCATCCCAGAGGATTTACGTATAATTTTAAGCCCAGAATACTTGCAATCTGAGTTGTGGTTAGCTCTCTCTATTTATCAAGAGGTTAATGGGGAACGGGTGGGTTATGATACTTTTTGGAAACGAGCCAATTTAACTGAATTGACCCAAGCTTTTCAGATGGGAGCGCAAGCTCTGGAAACCCTATTTAATGTGGTTCAGGAGGGTTTAGAAGGAGCATTATCAGAGGCTAAAGAGGGAAAATTCACCCAATTTATGCGCCAGTTAGAGGAGTGGACAGAGGAGGAAGATGAACGTTCTTTAGAGTCCGTGGTGCGCGAGTTTTTCCATGAAGATGATTGGGAATTTATACAGTTAAAATCCGGACTTTTACAGTTAGCTTTTCAGGGAGACAACGGTCGTTGGCGCTGTTATGCTCGGATTCATGAAGCGGACAAGCAATTTATTTTTTATTCTATCTGTCCTGTTGCAGTTGGAGAGGAGTATCGGGGGTTAATGGCTGAATTCTTAACAAAAGCTAACTATGGCATGATTTTGGGCAATTTTGAGTTAGACTTTACGGACGGTGAAATCCGATATAAGACAAGCATTGATGTAGAGAACGATCGCCTCAGTCTGGCTTTGGTGCGATCGTTAGTGTATGCCAATGTGACGATTGTAGATCGGTATTTACCTGGAATTGTGTCGGTATTGGAAGGGAGTCCAGTATCGGATGCAATCGAAAGGGTTGAATAGTAGGACTTCTTGACATCAGATGGGACAAGGAAGAAATAATCGGCCTTTTGGCCGACGAACTCTAGAGCAGATTGAGCGGGAGGGACGGGGACGGGCCCAAAGTCGGTTGAGCTTCTTGAGAAGTGGCTTATTTTACCGCTTGTATCGTTTCTTTCCCTTCTGGATGATTCGACTGATTCCGTTTATCCAACAGGATATGCTGGATCTGTTGCGTCGAGAGCGAGAGGAAGAGGAGGAAGCAGAAGCAGAGGCTGCACCGGTAGAAACCGTTGCGCCTCCGGTGGTGGGGTCGCGTAGAGACTGGATTTATACGGAATACCGATGTATTTGGGGAGACCCATTGGAGTGCGATCAGCCCCGTCAGAGTATTGAGGCGGATGGGGAGACCAAAGTTTGTCTGAGATGCGGATTTCCGGCGATTTTACGCCCGAAAGCAGAGATCGTCGGCCATCGGGGACGGTATCGGGTAACGGAATTTCTCGGGACTCGGGGGATGGGGCGGTTGTATAAAGGGGCGCAGGTGGTGAACAATGCACCTGTGGTGATTAAAGAGTATTTGTTACCCAAGCGCTATTTTAATATTCAGGAAGCGCAGAATTACAAGGATAATTTTGAGAATGTGGCTGGGGCAGTTTTGGCGGATGGTCGGGCCCAGGATTTTCGGGTGTTGAGTTTTGGGGATGCGATCGGCGATCGCCACGAGGAACGCTGTTATGTGGTCACCGAGGGTTTGGCCAGTCTTTATCCCACATTAAGGGTTTATGTGCAACAAAAGGGGGCAATGGATCAGTTTGAATTGTTGCATTTTTTGAATCAGGTTTTGCAAAGTTTAGAGTCCTTGCATGGGCAAAAATATCGTCTACCTTCAAGCAAAATTCAAGGGGGGTTACCCCATGGAAATTTGAGTTTAGATACTCTGCTGATTTTGCCCCAAGAACAACAGTTTTTTGAGTTTCCCCAATTTCTGATTTATTTGTCTGATTTGTGGTTGTGGGAATATCGTTTTTTCCCGCCCACGATGACGGTAAAACGACCCGCATTAAGCCAAGATTTGCGGGATTTGGGCCACATCAGCTTTACCTTACTGACCGGCACGTGGTCGCTTGAAGAAGAAAACAGTTTAAATCCGAAGTTGCCCCAAAATTGGCCCGATGTCGATCCCAAAATTCAACAGTTTATTTGGCGCTTATTGGAGATTGATACGCCATTTCCTAGTGCAGAAGTGGCTCGCCAGTCTTTGCCTCAGTTGTCTCGATCGTTACAGTTCATCGAGTCAGCGGAAATTGAAGAAGAAGAAGATATTAAGCGCAAGCGTCGCTGGTGGTGGTTACTGTGGCTCTTGCTATTGTTGGGTTTGGGGAGTGGTTTGGGGTGGTGGTTACTGCGGCGATCCAATGGCATGGCAACCGCCCAAAATCCGAGGGTTTGCTGTGTTCAAGATGTAGCTGCTGTTCCCCAGGGACGGTTTCAGTATACAGCCGTGGGGAATGGGATTTGGAATTATGTGATCAAACAACCGAATTTGGTAGCGTTGGGACGGCGTTTGGAAACGGAGTTAGGGCAGCGTATTCCTAAGTTGGAGTTGGTGTATGAACCCGTGCAGTCTTTGGAAGAGGCTATTTCTACTGTGCGCGGCGATCGGGCTGATTTTGCCATTGCCTCAGCCATCAATGAACCGGATTTAGAAGCCAAACGAATTGCCTATGATGGATTAGTAATTTTTGTCCCATTTAGTTACGAGTTTCGCCGTAACTCTTTGCCCCGAACCTTAAACGGACAGTTGAGTTTGGATCGGGTACGCCAGTTGTATACCGGGGAAGTGACGAATTGGCAAGAGTTGGGAGGCCCCGATTTACCGGTAAAGTTATATGTGCCGGACAATCCAGAACTCATCCGTATCTTTGAGGAGCAGGTTTTGCAAGATCCGGGGGCGATCGCCGCCTTTCGTCAAGGGTTGCCAAAACCGACAAACCCCGATGCTTTGGTCACTACGCCATCGGAATCTACGATTTCTGTCCTACCGATTTTCGAGCTATTGCGAACAATATTAGCCGATTTTGAGGAACGGGAAATCGGTGGCATTGGCTTTGGGGCGATCGCCCAAGTTTTTGGCCAATGTTCCGTTTATCCCCTAGCCATTTCCACTGAGAATAAAACCGCCGTTCAACCCCTCATTCAAAACAACACTCAACCCTTGAATCCAGGAACCGATCTCTGCAATGATAAAGGCAGTTATTTCCCCCATGTAGAATTGTTTCAAACCGGTGAATATCCCTTGGCATATCCTCTCACCGTCGTTTATGCTCGTGATAATAGCCGTCCTCCTATCGGGCAAAAATTTGCCGAGCTTCTGCAAACTGAAGAAATGCAAAACCTATTAGCAAAAACCGGCCTCATTCCCCTAAACCTCAGACCATGACTAATGACTATAACCCCCATAGCTCCTGGGAACCCATCGGCGATCCACATAAAGCGGCTGGCTTTACCATTCCTGCACCCTTCCAAACCCACCGCCGACCCACCGATCAAACGAATTTTGATACCTTACAAAAAGCCGCCCAAAAAATTCAAGACGATCCTTTGAAAGTCCAACAGTTAGCCGATCGAGTTTATGCATTATTACTCGAAGACTTACGTGAACAAAAACAACGTCAAGGATTATATAAAGGACGCTTGTCATGAAGAAACCGAATCGCTATACCCAACATCGAGCCAACTACATTCTCACCAATCGGTTTTACGTTGAAATTGGTAATGAAATCAAAGCTTCTTTCAGTGAATGTTCGGGCTTCGGAGTCAATATGAAAAAAGAAACCTTACTTGAAGGGGGACTCAACGATCGGCAGCACATTTTAGTCGGCCATGCAGAATTCGACGATGTGACCTTAAAACGGGGAATGACCAACGATTTAACCTTCTGGAATTGGCTCTCACAAACCCTCAGTAGCTTTCCCAAAACGCGATATAACCTCAATATCCTCATGTTCAACCAAGCGGGTGAAACCCAGTTAGCGTGGTCATTACTGGACGCAATACCCGTGAGTTGGAAGGCTCCTGCTTTGCAAGCAGACAGTTCTTCAGTGGCGATCGAAGAATTAACCCTAGCCTACGAAGGCATTGAGCTAATTTTATCTGGCCGCTAACAAACCCGAAAAATTGAGATTACAACTCCATACTATGAGCCTGAGCCGAAAAAATAGACAAACAGCTATATTCAGACTTATGTAACTTCTAGTCAACCTAAAGGACTAAAGTATTGACTATGACAGAAAACGCAACACCAAACAACTTACCAGAAACACCATTAAGCTTAAAATCTTCCTTACTCACCCATCATCCCCTAGGACAAAAATTTATTGCTCCAAAGTTTATCAAACCCTTGGGAGCAATAAATATTAGTTTTGTGAACAAATCCATCATTCAAGGGATCTTAATAGACGATATATTTCAACAACAAAGATTACAAACATCCCCACTAATACAAAATAAAACTTTAATTCCCCCTTCACTTCATCCCTCATTCACCCCTGAAACAAAAGCAGAAAATACTTCTATAAAAATACCTGAACTCAACAAAGATCCTTTATCTAAAAACTCTAGCCTTCAAAAAACCTCATTTCCTGATTACGATACTTCATTTCAAACCAAAACAAAAAAAAGCTCAAATACCAATCAATCCTCCCCTCATATTTCACGAAGATCCCATAAAAAAACTGAAATATTTCGTTCCATTATTACCTCATCTAATCCTCAAGACACAACAAAATACCAGTTAAATCCTAGTTTTGAGACTCATGATCAATCCTCCTCGTCTACCATTAAACAAAAAAACAAAACATCAAACACTTCCAGGAATCTCCCTCTTGAACATAAGTTTATTCAAAAAAAGTATTCTTTGAATACAAATCGAAAAGCAAATGATCCCCTTCAAATTTTTCGTAGAAAATCTCAAAGCAAAGAAACTATACAAGCAAAAGTCACTCAAGACTTTCAAGCAAAAATTCCAGAGCAATGGTCTAGCATAGAAGAATTGATAGGAGAAACTAAACAATCCACATCCTCCAAGCCAGTACAAAGAACAGAAGAAAGCACTGACTCTCCTGGTACACTCACCTCAAATCACCCAACTCAATCCGTGCAAAGAATAGAAGAAACAACTAACTTCGCCTCAGAAAGCTCCAGTCCCTCCATACAAAAAACAGAAGAAACAACTGACTCTTCTGCTACACTTGCCTCAAATCACCCAACTCAATCCGTACAAAGAACAGAAGCAATCACTGATTCTCCTGCTGCACTCGCCTTAGAAAACCCAACTCAATCCGTACAAAGAACAGAAGCAATCCCTGACTCTTCTAGTACACTTCTGTCCGAAAACTCCAGTCCCTCCATACAAAGAACAGAAGAAAAACCTGACTCTTCTGGCACATTTACCTCAGAAAACTCCAGTCCCTCCATACAAAGAACAGAAGAAATCACTGACTCTTCTGCCACATTCACCTCCGAAAACCTAACTCCCTCTGTGCAAAGAACAGAAGAAAGCACCGACTCTTCTGCCACACTTGCCTCAGAAAACTCCAGTCCCTCCATACAAAGAACA
>NZ_JAGHZH010000111.1:0-3354 GCF_017746885.1 Roseofilum sp. SBFL
ACCAGTGTGAATCCCTTTATGATGCCATCATAGAAGCTTTTAAGATACTGTCCTAACGCTCCCTTTCTTTGCTATATCACCAGGCTCTTTTGTTCCAGGACACTCACCCGTATATTCAGTGACCGTTACCTGGACTTGATTGACAGTGGATTGCCCTTCAAAGATTAACCCTGTTTCTTGCCTTTGCGCTTTAGACTCTGCTGCTGTCCAATTCAAAATCAAGGCAGTCAGGGGGATAAGCACAATTGAAGTCAGGATCGGGTAATCTAGTGTGATTTTTTTCATGAGCAACTGCTTTATCGGTGCTGACTATTTAAAAGATTACCATATTTCGGTTGGTATCCGAATGTTACCACAATCGTTGTACTGGATAGCGATCGAAGATGATATCAATACTTAAAATCGGTATTTGAGCCACGAATGCTTGTGCAATTAATAATCGGTCAAATGGATCGCGATGAGGGTTGGGGAGTTGTTCCAAAGCAAAAACATGAGCCAGTTCAATGGGTAAAATCGGCAAATCGTTGACTTGTTTTTGACGATTTATGACTTGCGAAAGGGGCAAATTTAGGGTTAATTTGTTAAGCTGGATTTTGATTTGCATCTCCCAAATCCTAACTCAACTGAAAAACACAGTATTATTCAGGTCTCTTAGAATCTGGGTTGCTTGTGTTGACAACTTTTATGGTTCTATTGCTAACCCCATTAAAACATGAGTATCGAGTAAAATATTCAAGCTTCCTCTGTCCAAAAGCCATCGGGCAGAGGAGGGTTAAAATCATCACTCGTCCACCCCATACCCTGATGTAAACCTAAAATCCGTTGTGGCGTGGGAGAGGATTCTGCTTCATGAGCAGTCGAACTTTGCATTGACTGAGTTTGCCTCTCCAGCAGAAACTCAGCACACCCTAATAATAGTTGTTGATTTTCTGGTCTTAGCTCCTGCAATTTTATCGATAAATCTTCTATAACACTCAGAGTTTGAGAAGTCATAATTGGCGACTTTATGTTACTGTCTTCTGGATAGTATAACAGTTCTGCTTTGTGAGATAGCCAGATCGTCCATCAGGTTTGGCAGCATTAACCGTTTTAGGATCGCTATGAATTTTACCAATTTCACCCGGATGAAGGAGAGGCAAGGATGGGCAGGATTAATCGTTGAAGTATCCTGTTTATCTTGGGTTTGGCTGATTGGGGTATGGACGCTGCTGTGTAATGCGATGGTGTTGCGTCAAGCGACATTTGAGACTCTATTACCGTTTTCCGCGATCGCCCTTATTTTAGCCATTGTCGGTTTTTTTCTCAGTTTTCATACTGTTATTCCTGACTCATTCTCCTTAGCAAAAGACAGGGCAGAACCACCCAAACCGCAGCTTGGAAAAGATTTGGCGCTTCCTTTGGGTATAGCGGTAATCTTAGTCATTATTTATGGAATTACGGATAATTTTGTCCTGTTTTGGAGTCTAGCCACGTTGGGATTAGCCATTTCCTACGGGCAACTGCTCCGCAAATCTCGAGAAAATTTTGTCTTAAAATCACCGACTGTTGTCTCCTGGGAATGGCTGCTCGGATTAGGCGCTCTCGCCATTATCGCTACAGCGATCGTCCATCGTACCCATGGGGATGATGCCTTTTATCTGAACCTGATAGTAGCAGCCTTAGATCGTCCCGATCGCCCCCTGATGGTACAAGACACGATGCATGGTGTGCCCAATGTGCCTCTACTGTTACCGGTCTATCGAGTGCATTCAGTCGAACTTTTAGCCGCAGTCATCAGCCAAATTACTGGTATTTCCCATCTCTGGGTTCGTAACTTCTGGCAACCCTTGGCGATCGCTCCCCTAGTTGTTTTTGCCTCTGCTCTCTTTTTCCGGGCGATCGTCCCCCGTCACTGGTTAAGTGTCACCACTGTTACTACTTTTTTATTAGTAATTTTAACCACGGCTGCCGGGTTAGGAAATTTCTCCCTAGCGCGGTTGCAACAGGGAAAACCCCTCTTTGTTGCCATCCTTGTTCCCCTGATTATTGTCTATACTCTCCGGTATTTAACTGCACCTAGTGCTTGGAAATGGATGATTCTCACCTTCGCTAATATTGCTGCCGTTGGTTGTAGTTCTACCGCTCTCTATGCCGCTCCTTTAACTGTACTGCTTGCCACTTGCGGATACTGGACTCCTACAAGTAAAGCCACTTGGAGATCGGTATCGGTTTTAACGACTTGTGCTTATCCGTTGGCGATCGCCCTCCTCTTCATCACCCAAGTCAAAACCTCCTCCCCCAACATGAGCAATCTCAACTTTGAAGCCATTATCAATAACGACTTCGTGCTACACCTAAAACACGGCATGGGAGGATACTTCTTTTGGGTAGCAACTTTAGTCAGTTGGGCAGTTTTAACCGATCTCAACCTGCGCCGATTTCTCCTAGGGGCAATCCTCACCTTTATGCTCCTATTTATGAATCCTTTCTTGCAAGAATTTTGGGCAGTTAACCTCACTGGAGTCCCCACCTTTCGCCGCCTATGGTGGGTGATTCCTCGCCATCTTCTTCTGGGTATTTTACTCAGTTTTCCTCTCATATCCTCTTCCTTTTCTGACTATCAAAAGCAAGCGAAAATCACACTTTACGCCTTCGTCTCCACCGCTCTGATTGTTCTTGCTACCTCCATTTCTCCTAACTCTTACTCTCCCAAAATCGACTTTAACCGCATTCAATACCGCTTTCCTCCCCAACCCAAACTTCCCCAAGAACGGCTCGATCTCATTAACCGCATTCAAGCTAAAGTTCCCCCTGGAAGCTATGTCTTAGCTCCCGCTTCTCCCGTAGGTAAAGAAGTCGCCGGAGATGAATTAGCCCGGTGGATGATTGTGCCTCGAACTCCCCTATATCCCATTGTCGTCACCGAAAGCTATCTAAATGTCACCAATTTTTTCCCTGAATCAGAATCACAGCAGCGCCGTATTTTATCCCAATATATTAGTGGTGTAAATCGTCCCTCCAACGCTCCCCAAGTTTTACAATCTTCTATTCCTCAACTCTCCATAAAAGCAGCCATTGTCCCCCTGAGTAATCCCTGGGAACCCGAAATTAACGCCATTCTCTCCTCATTAGGTTTTCAGGTAACCATCATCGATCATTATGCTCTTTGGATGTTATAACCATGTATACTTTTTGAAAAAAAATGCAATTTGGGTTGAAGAAACATCTTATGGTAATACAGCGCTTTGCGCTGTAATGGTGTACACTGAAGAAAAGAATGTTATGGAGGAGCTAATGAAAGCATACAGCGTAGACTTACGAGAGAAAATAGTCAAAGCGCATTTAGTAGAAAACTATTCAATCAGACAAGTATCC
>NZ_JAGHZH010000112.1:0-22179 GCF_017746885.1 Roseofilum sp. SBFL
CAGAATTCGGGGTAAATATTAATGCCATTTGGTATGCCCTCAAACAGATGAAGCAGACGCGAAAAAACAACTCTACGCTACAGCCAAAGGAAACCTCAACAGAGAATTGAATACTTAGAGGAAATTTTTCTCTACCGCCACGAACAATTGAAGGCGCTGAATTGCCATATTGTTTACACTGTGCCCATTTCCCTGATCTATTCTCGCTGGGCAACAGACCTGAAGGATAATTATGATATTCCCCAGGTGTTACCCTCGATTATGGTGCGCCAGAAAAATGACCAACCTTACAATAAAGGCTTGGAGATTTTGCAAAATATTATTCAACTGCGGATTCCTGAGCGTTTGCGCGATACGTTGGTTCCAGAGGTGTTTGAGTCTGAGGAAGTTTTGCAGGACTTGTGTTTAATGAGCGGTGGCTATGTGCGGGATTTGGTACAATTAATGCAGGAAGTGATTAATAAAACTGATACTCTACCCATTCAAGCGCGGGCAGTGCAACGAGCTGTGGATAATTTACGAGATGTCTATCGCCGAGCAGTGGAGGAAAATCAATGGGAGATCTTGCGAGAAGTACATAAGTCAAAAGATATTGAAAATAACCTAATTCAGCGCAGTTTGTTGTTTAGTCGTTGTCTGTTGGAATATCGCTATTTTGATGAAAATGGAGATAAGCAGACTTGGTATGATGTCCATCCGGTACTGTGGAAGGAGTTGGAATGACTAAACCTTGGACAGGTTTTCCAGAGTTAAGTCGTTCGAGCGCAGAAAATGCGGAGGTCATTGCCGATATCCTGCGTGCTTTGCGACGGAAAAAGGGGTTTGGTTTGTTTTTTGTCCAATGTAGTCCGGCTCAAGGAACAGAAGTTATTCGTGCGATTCCAGAGCGTTTACCCCAGAAAGAGATAGTAGAAATTAAGTTGAATCGGGACAGTGAAACCCTCTATCCAGAGTTGCCAGAACGATATCAGACAGAGGGGTTTGAAATTGCCTGCATTAGTGGAGTGGAACAAACCCTATACAGCTATGAAGATACGAAGCGTCTGGCAGGTTGGACTGCTGAGGAAATCTATAACTACAGTTGGAAGGGAGTGCCACCACTGCTGAGTCATTTGAATCGGCAAAGGGAGATGTTTGAAGCACATTTACCCATTCGTCTGGTGTTTCTAGTTCCCTATGAGAAAATTTTAAACACCAAAGAAAAAATCATTAAGCTCGATCAATCAAATGATGTGCTGAAGGAAAGGCTACTTAGAAAACAAGGGCTACTTTTTATAGGAGATCAGAGCTATAGCAACGCCTTGGATTGCTATAAGTATGCTATAGAATTAAAACCAGACTCTTACTATGCTTGGAATAATCAAGGCTTTATCCTTAACAACTTAAAGCGATATAAAGAAGCAATAGAAAGCATAGAATTAAAACAGGACTCTTACGAAGCTTGGAATTACCGAGGTGTTTCCCTGATTGACTCAGGGCGATATGAAGAAGGAATAAAAAGCTGCAATATCGCTCTAGTACTTCAATCAAATTTTCACTATGCTTGGTTTAATAAGGGTAATGCTTTTTATGATTTACAGCAATATGAAAAAGCGATACAACTCTATGATAAAGCTCTAGAATTAAAACCCAATTACTCTTCATTTTGGAATAACCGCGCTCTTGCTCTTGTTAACTTACAACGATATAAAGAAGCAAAAGAGAGTTACGATCGTGCCATAGAATTAGAATTTAACTCTCACGAGAACTGGAATAACCGAGGCGTTGCACTCCTAAAATTACAGCGATATGAAGAAGCAATAGAGAGCTTCGATCGCGCTCTAGAACTGCAACCGTATTTTTACTATGCTTGGGTTAACAAGAATTGGTGTTTATTAAAACGCTTCTTGCATACTCATGGGTTTCCACTCTTGTACTTAAATCGATGTGAATAAATAATAGCAAAATTCGACCATGCTATACAAATTTTACCATACTATTACTATGATTTGATCAAGAGAAAAATGTGTTTATTAAAAGTTTTTTTTGATAGTAACTTTAGGATAGAACAAAAAAATGTTGATTATGAATATGATTATTATTTGCTTGCGATCGCTAAGCTATTATCCAGTGAATACTCTAGATTACTAAATGTTTACTTTTATACCTCGATTTAGCTGCGAGATAACCCTCTATTTTGTGTTTTTGATGGCCTATGAACGAAATTCTGCAAGCTCATAAACGGGAAATTCTGGCGATCGCCTCTCAACCTGGAACCGATAATATTCGATAATCTCATGATCATTACTCCAACCCAACTTTCTCTAGAAGAATTCCTGCAACTGCCTGAAACTCAACCGAGCAGTGAATATATTGATGGACACATTTACACCAAACCCATGCCAAAAGGAAGACACAGTGCCATTCAAACCCGTTTAGTCAGTGCCATTAATCAAGTAGGAACTCCCGGAAAAATTGCCCGCGCCTTTACCGAATTACGCTGTACGTTTGCTGGACGTTCCCTGGTTCCCGATATTAGTGTCTTTACTTGGTCAAGAATTCCCTTAAATCCTCAAGGGGAAATTGAGGATTTGTTTACCTTAGCACCGGATTGGACAATTGAAATTCTCTCGCCAGAACAACCGTCCACACGGGTAATCGATAAAATCCTCTTTTGTTTAGATGAGGGCACAGAACTGGGTTGGTTAATCGATCCTCAAGAGCGGTTAGTGATGTCTTTTTCTCCAGAACAACAACCGCGAATTTATCAAGGTGATACGGTGCTTCCCTGTCTAGACATTTTGCCCGATTTCCAGAGTTCTGGGCAAACCATTTTCAGTTATTTAACTTTGAATTAGTTGATATAGTGCTGCGCGCTAGGGAATAGGGAATAGGGAATGGGGAATAGGTTTCAGTATTGAACCGGAGTCCTAACTTACTCTTTTTCTGCTATACCATTTTTCTTGGTTGATAACAGGTGTAACATCGCGTCCACGAGACGATCGCGCTCCATCGGCATAATGTCCTTACCTTGGAGCATCTCCTGCACGATCATATAGTGAACCAATGCCCCAATCCAAATGCGGGCGGTGGCTTCTGGATCGGGTAAATTGAGTTCCTTAAAACTGGATAAATGGCGGGTGACGGTTTCGATTCCCGGTTTGGCTAAGTGAAGGGCAAAGGTTTGAGCTAATTCGGGAAAGCGCCCAGACTCAGCAATCATCAGGCGGATAAAGTTCTGATAGTCGGTGTCTTCAATTAGATTATCAAGCATCGTATTGGCCATATTTTGCAGAACTTCCCTTAAGTCATGGGTGGGAAACTGCTCAGAAGATGCGAATAAACGAGTAAATTTCTTTTGCGCTAATCGTTGCACGAGCGCCGTAAATAATCCCTGTTTGTCCCCGAAATGACTGTATACCGTGGCTTTTGAGACTCCCGCAGTGGCAGCTACCCGATCCATACTTGTCCCTGCATAGCCATGGGTTAAAAATTCTTGCATGGCTCCGTTGAGAATCTGCTGGGCTTTGTTGGATAAGGGTTTGGCTTGGGGAGAGTCGGTGGACATCATGGAATTTTTCTCCAAATTGGGGATTTCTTTCTTGATTATACTACTCCGTTTAGTCTATACTAAAAGCAAGCTAAACTAAACCGTTTAATTTAGGAGCTAGGATCGTGGTACGCACTGCAATGGGAACCGAATGGAAATCATCCAAAACCGTGGCTCTACTGGCTACTACACTCCTCGCCGTTGGAGGAGTCACCGCCTATTCTTTGGTTGCGCCAAAAACTCTCTTTTCCCAACCGGAACCGCCTCCAGTGGTGGAACTGCCAAAAATTGAAACGGTAACTGCCATTGGTTGGCTCGAACCCAAGGGAGAAGCGATCCAGCTTTCAGCTTCTGAGGCAAACCAAAGCAGCCGAGTTGCCCAACTGCTGGTCAATGAGGGAGACTGGGTAAAGGCGGGTGATGCGATCGCCATTTTAGAGAGTCGCGATCGCCTGGAAGCTGCCGTAGAACAAGCCAGAGCGCAAGTCCAAGTTGCCGAAGCTCGACTCGCTCAAGTCAAAGCTGGAGCCAAAACCGGCGATATTAGCGCCGCTTCTGCTCGGTTTAGCCGCACCCAAGCCGAACTTGAAGGACAAATCATTACCCAACGGGCGGCGATCTCCACTTTAGAAGCCCAACTGCAAGGCGAACAACAAGCCCAAGAAGCCACCCTCAACCGCATCGCCGCCGAACTCAAAGATGCTCAAACCAACTGCCAGCGCTATCAAACCCTCCACACTGATGGAGCCGTATCCGCCCAAGATCGCGATACCATCTGCCTGCAAGCCGACACCACCCAACAACGACTCCAAGAAGCGGAAGCTAACCTCAACCGCATCGTCACCAGTCGCAGCGAACAAATTAACGAAGCGCAAGCCAACCTCAACCGCACCATCAACACCGTAGAACGGCAAATTGAAGAATCCCAAGCCAGTCTCCAAGCGATTTCCGAAGTTCGTCCCGTAGACATCCAACTCGCTCAAGCCGAACTCACCAGCGCCCAAGCCGCCCTTCGCCAAGCTGAAGCCGACTTAGAACTTGCCTATATTAAAACCCCCCAAGAAGGGCGAGTGATGGAAGTTCACACCCGTCCCGGCGAGGCGATCGATCCTGAAGGTATTGTAGAACTCGGACAAACCCAACAAATGAGAGTTGTTGCCGAAGTTTACGATAGCGACGTAGTTAAAATTCGCCCAGGACAAACCGTTCAAGTTACCAGTGACGCATTACCTCAAAATCTAACAGGAACGGTTGCCCAAATCGGCTTAAAAGTGAAACAACAAAGCGCCCTAGACATTGATCCAACCCAAAATGTTGATGCCAGAGTTGTCGAAGTCCAAATTGGCTTAGATCCAGCTTCTAGTGAATTAGCTGCCGGTTTGAGTAACTTGCAAGTTTTGGTGGAGATTGAACTGTAGTGGAGATAGGGGGATGGGGGGATAGGGGAAATTTATGGATACGAATCAGTAACAGAACCGACAACTATTTATTAAAACCCATGAAGATTTGGAGGTTTATCAGATGGCATTTGATGCAGCAATGAATATTTTTGAATTATCTAAACAATTTCCAAAGGAAGAAAGATATTCATTAACAGACCAAATCAGACGCTCTTCTCGTTCTGTCTGTGCCAATTTAGCAGAAGCTTGGCGTAGACGACGTTACCAAGGATCTTTTCTGCTGCGGTTAAATGATGCTGAAGCCGAAGCCGCAGAAACCCAAGTCTGGCTAAAATTTGCAGTCAAATGCCAATATCTCAATGTAGATACAGCCAGAGAACTCTACCGTCAATACAACAAAATTATCGGTTCCATTGTAATCATCGCTAATGATTACAAAAAATGGCTACTAAAACCCAACTAAATTCCCCCTATCCCCCTATCTCCCACAATCATGCTTCGTTTCCTCAAAAACCTAACCCGCAGAACTCCCCTTGGATTTCTCCAACTGAGTCACGATAAAACTCGTCTGTTGATTGCGATTTCTGGTATTGCCTTTGCCGATCTATTAATCTTCATGCAACTGGGATTTCAGGGGGCACTATATAGTAGCAATACTCGCCTACACAATATCTTAAATGCCGATATTGTTCTCATTAGTCCCCAAGCTCGAAATTTAGTCCATTTAAGTACCATTACCCGTCGTCGATTATATCAAGCAATGGATGTTCCTGGAGTGGCTGATGGTCAACCGCTTTATGTGAATATTGCTGATTGGAAAATTCCAGGAATTGGTCGTGAAACTAACATTTTAGTGTTAGGATTTAATCCCGATCGCCCCCCCTTCGATGTTGCGAGTTTAGATAAATACAGTTCTCTCATGAAATTACCGGATACCGTCGTTTTTGACCAAGCGGCGCGAGGCGACTATGGGTATGCCATTGAGCGGGTTTTAGCTGGTGAAAGGGCGGTAACTGAGGTAGAAAATCGTCAGATTGAAATCGCTGGATTGTATGAAATTGGGGCATCTTTTGCCGCTGATGGGACAATTATGACCAGCGATCGCAATTTTCTCCGCCTCTTTTCCCGTCGTCGGGATGCAGGAGGCATTAGTGCGGGTTTACTCTATTTGGAATCAGGAGCCGATCCGCAAGCTGTGGCTAATCTCCTCAAAACCCGATTACCTGCAGATGTGCAAGTGTTAACCCGTGAAGAATTTATCGCCTTTGAAAGAGAGTATTGGTCAGAAAATACTGCCATTGGGTTTGTCTTTCGCCTAGGAGCAGTCATGGGCTTTTTAGTTGGCTTAATTATTGTCTATCAAGTTTTGTCTACGGATGTAGCCGATCGCTTGGGGGAATATGCCACATTTAAAGCGATGGGTTATCAACAAACCTACTTATTAGGGATTGTTTTTGAAGAAGCGATGATTTTAGTAATAGCGGGATTTTTTCCCGGTTTAGCTGTTTCTATGGGCTTGTACCGTCTCACCCGTCAAGCGACAAACTTACCCATGTATATGACTCTTTCTAGAGCAGTGTTTGTCCTAATTCTTACTATTCTGATGTGTTGTTTTTCCGGGGCGATCGCGACGCGGAAACTGCAAGCAGCCGATCCGGCGGATTTGTTCTAGTTTTGATGAAGAGATGCGGGAGTAGGGGAATGGGGAAATTTTTAACGTAGGGGCGGGTTCACCAAGATCTTCGACTCTAAACTAGACGATGAGTGAACCCGCCCTTACACAATTATCAATTATCAGTCAATAACTATCATGACTAAACCTTCTGTGATTACGATTAAAAATCTTGACCATTTTTTTGGGAAAGGGGATCTGCGCAAACAAATCTTATTTGATATTGATCTGGAAATTAAGGCGGGTGAGATTATCATTATGACTGGCCCTTCTGGATCGGGAAAAACCACCTTATTAACCTTAGTGGGAGGACTGCGATCGGTGCAGTCGGGAAGCGTGAACGTTTTGGGGAAAGAATTTTGTGGAGCCTCGGCGCGCAAACTGACAAGAGCCAGACGCAAACATGGCTATATTTTCCAAGCCCATAACTTACATAACAGTTTAACCGCGCTACAAAATGTGCAAATGGGGTTAGAAGTGCATGGAAAATGGTTGCCCAAAGAAATGCAAGAGAGAGCGGCAGCCATGTTAGAACGGGTAGGATTAGGAGATCGTTTGCAGTATTATCCCGATAATTTATCTGGGGGACAAAAACAACGGGTGGCGATCGCCCGCGCTCTGGTTAGCCATCCTCCCCTGGTGCTTGCCGATGAACCGACGGCTGCTCTCGATCGCCAGTCTGGACGTGCTGTCGTGGAATTAATGCAGACTTTAGCCCAGGAACAAAACTGTACAATCCTCATGGTAACCCACGATAATCGGATTTTAGATGTCGCCGATCGCATTATTCACATGGAAGATGGACGGTTATCCAAGAGCGATCGAGCCAGTGAATTACCAATCAAAAGTTAAGATAAGGATCGCAAGACTCAATTGATTGACTCACAACCCTTCCCTAATCCGTGTTGAACCGTTATCCCGCTCTTTCCTTATTTGCGATTCTAGTGGCGATCGCTCCCTTAACTTCCTGTGCCAATAGCTCTGGAGGTAGAAGCCTAGAACAACTGCTTGCCCCCGATCCCCAACTGCAAGCCAATCCCGCATCCCAATCGTCTCCCCAAGCTTCTCCTCCTCCCTCTCCTGCACCGGCTTCTGCCATTGAGCTTCCCGATAATTTTCCTTCAACCATTCCCCAATATCCCAACGCTACCCTAGAATTGGTTTCTCCCCTCACTGCTGCTGAAGAAGGCACGATTACCCGTTGGTTTAGTGCAGACTCCACAACATTAGTCAGACGCTATTACCAACAACAATTAAATGAGCGCAACTGGGAAATTACTAGCACTCCAGATGCACCAGAACTGTCTGCGCGTCTTGAGAGCTTGCAACTTACCCTCAACTTTGCTCCTCCCACTTCTGGACAAACGACGTATACGTTGACTTATCGGATAGACGATGCACCGACGGTGATTAGTTCTCCAACCGTTTCGCCGAATCCTTCACCGACTTCTGAGAATAATGATGCAGAAATCGATGAAATCCTAGACGTTTCTACTCCACTCTCGCCAGGAGTCACAGAATTGATTACTCTCGGCATTACTAATAATTCTTCTACAGAAGCATTTCAACCCAATGAAATCATTACCCGTGGAGACTATGCTCGCTGGTTAATGAATGCCAATAATCAAATCTATGCCGACGATCCAGGTAAACAAATTCGTTTAGCATCTACGACTAGAGATCCCGTTTTTCAAGATGTCCCAAAAAGCGATCCAGATTTTGCTTATATTCAAGGATTAGCAGAAGCCGGATTAATTCCCAGTGCCCTGACAGGAGAAGCAACGGAAACCCGGTTTCGTCCGGATGCGCCCCTGACGAGGGAAAATCTCATTGGCTGGAAAGTGCCTTTAGATACTCGTTCAGCTCTGCCGAAAGCGACGATAGAGGCAGTCAAAGATACTTGGGGATTCCAAGATGCCAGTAAAATTAATAGCCAATTTCTACCGAGTATTTTAGTGGATTTCCGAAATGGAAATAATGCCAACATCAGGCGCGTGTTTGGCTACACAAGGCTATTTCAGCCCCAAAAAACAGTAACCCAGTTGGAAGCAGCAACAGCGCTAACGTATTTTGGAATACAGGGAGAGGGGCGATCGATTAATAATGAATAATGATTCTCCGTGTCTCCCCATTCTCCCACTCCCCCATCTCATCTATGCCTCTCGATCCATCCCTAATCTTATCTTTGCTGCAAGTGAAACGCTCGGAATTTAAGGGCTTAGAGTCCCAAGTTTTTGAGAAACTCCGACCCTATCGCCAAGCCCTTTTGCATCGTTCTAGGGAAGTGGTTGAGCGATGTAAAAGCATTGAGTTAGTGGATGAGCATGATTCCATTTATGCTGAACCATTGGAAAGAGGAGATCGCGGTTGGATCGTGAAATCGAATCTCGTTTGGCAAAATCGAGAACAAAGCTTACAGTGGGTACGCGATCGCCTCACGGGGATTCCCACATTTGCTGTTGATGGTTCCCAAATCTATCCGAGCAAGGACTTTTCCCTACCCATCGCGGTGATTCAAATTGGCTGGTTTGAAAACTTTCATCGTGGAGATGGGGACTATGAAAAAGATATCGCGGTAGATTTAATTACTCCGAATCAATTTGCCGCTTTGGAGAAAGGGGAATCCCTCGATCGCCTTGTCAACCGTCGCCGTTTGGAATTAGAAGTGCGTCGGATCATCGATTATATGCACGTCCACAGCCATCAATCCTCCCGTCTGGTCTTTTATGATGGCTCCCTGATTGCTAGTTTTGCAGAAACCTTCGATCGCCAAACCTATCAGTGTTATCTGAAAGCTTTGCGTCAAGTATTGAGTGCCACTCAACACCATCAAATTCCCCTCGTTGCCTATATCGATACCAGCGCCTCCGAAGATACCACGCAAATGCTGCAACGGGTGTTGGGATTACCTCCCATTTCTGGAGTGAGCGATCCGCAACTCCTTAATCCACTGATGGAATGGGGCGATCGCACGGTTCTCTGTCGCTGTTGTCGTCCTGGTATCCTCCGCGACTATCAAGAGCAAGCGAATCAAGTCACATTTACCTATCTGAAAACCCATGCAGGATACCCAGTGCGCCTGGAATTGCCCTTCTGGATCTTTGAAGCGGGGTTACTGGAGCAAGTGATCGACTGGGTACGCGCAGAAGCTATTATTGGGCGCGGATATCCTTATGTGATCGAAACCGCCGATCAAGTCACCGTTCTCCGCAGTGAAGATCGTAAACTCTTTTACCGCCTCCTCCAAGATTGGGCGGAACAGGAAGAGATCCCGTTTCGACTCTCCCGGAAAATGGTCAGCAAAGCCCACCGGCGTTAGGGTTGAGTCACTCATACTGCTTTAATGGGGATAACCTCCATATAATTTCACTAAAAAATTTTTAATACTTTTTTAATAAACTGATACTAAAAAAGTATTAAAATATCCTATAATCTCGAAAAAAATATAGAAATTGCCGGATTCAATAGTATAAGTCCAATCCTTCGATCCACAATCTTTAGCTTATGTATCTCAAAACAGTCTTTATTCGGTTCTATAAGTCCTTCAATGATGACTTCTTGAGGAAGAATGATGAGCGGGTAAAACCCAAGCCTTGGGAACAAGTAGATGAGACTTTTTATCCATATATCGAAGTTCCTATTGAAGAAAAAATCACGACCATTGTTGGTGCTAATGAATCTGGAAAGTCCCATTTATTAAGTGCCCTTGAAAAAGCGATAACAGGCAAAGAGATTGAACGGAGTGATTTTTGCCGATATTCACCTTTTTTTACGGTTAAACAGAATGAGCTGAAATATCCTGATTTTGGGACTGAATGGACTGGCTTTACTGACGATCAAAAGACAAAGCTTAGAAGAATTATAGCCGGACTTGAGAATGTCAGCTTTGACCGTATTTTTGTATTTCGGGAAAACAGCAATAAAACGACTGTATACTTACGTGAACAAGGGGAATATAAAACTTACAAAGTCGATAAAGATCAAGCCTTGAAATTGCAAGAGATACTGCCTGAAATCCTCAAAATTGAGTCTGATGTTGCACTTCCCTCTAACATTCCTATCAAGAAGTTGGTAGAATTAGGAGATCAAGGCTATTCCCAGGGAAGAAAATTTGAAATTCTAGATCAAAACCAAAGAAATAAAATTGTTGATGCACTTGATATTTTTAATAAAAATCCTGGACTAATCAAAGAGGTTCAGAATATCTTAGGGCCAAATGTAGAAAAGGTTGATGGTCAAGGGCTTGAAGCACTGAAAACTATAGTTTCAGCACTAGATGAAGTTAATTACAGTGAGGCAGAAAAAGAAAAAAGAGAAAAACAATTTGCTCTAGCTTACAAATTAATTTGCAAGATAGCTCAAGTAGACACTAACGCTTTAATCGATTTGACAGAGGCTATCAAAAATGGAATGCAGGGTTATGCAAATGGAATAATTGAAAAAATCAATAGACAACTTGCAATTAATTTAAATTTCCCCAACTATTGGGTTCAAGATCGAAACTTTTGCTTAAAAGTTATTGCCAGAGATTATGATTTAGTATTCACGATAACAGATCGAACAGGAACAGAATACTCTTTTGATGAAAGAAGTCAAGGACTACGGTACTTCCTCAGTTATTTTATTCAATATCGTTCTCATGAAAGTCACTCAGAGAAATCTGAAATCTTATTGATGGACGAGCCTGATGCGTATCTATCTAGCCAAGCTCAACAAGATTTACTGAAGATATTCGATCTGTTTTCAAGCCCTGATGCTAATTCTCACTTAAAACATCCTATTCAAGTTATTTATGTGACTCACTCTCCTTTTTTGATTGATAAAAATCATGGTGAACGAATTCGAGTTCTACAAAAAGGGAATGAAGATGAAGGCACACGAGTTGTTAAGGACGCAGCCAGAAATCATTACGAGCCACTGAGATCCTCAATTGGTCCTTACGTTGGAGAAACTACTTTTATTGGCAACTGCAACTTAATGGTTGAAGGACTCTCTGACCAAATTCTGATTGCAGGAGCTACAACATACTTAAGATCTAGAGATATTTCCAATTTAGAGACTTTAGATTTAAATCAAATTACCATTGTTCCATCAGGTTCAGCTTCTCATATTCCATATCAAGTTTATTTGGCGCGTGGAAGAGATGTAGAACAACCAGCAGTCATTGTTCTACTAGATAGTGACAGTAGTGGAGATGATGCTAAAAAGCATTTGTTAGGTAAAAGAGGTCAACACCGGAAACCTTTACTTAAGGAAGAATTTATTCTTCAGCTTGGTGACCTACGTGATAAGTTTGTTCTGGAAGCAGAAAACATATCAATGAGACTTGAAATAGAAGACATTATTCCATTACCAATTTGCATAGCCGCTACAAAACACTATTTACGGGAATTTTTGCAAATCAATGAGTTGGAAATTGATCGGCTATCCGAAGATGTAGTTCGAGATAAACTGGCAAGTACAACGATCCTTGATGCACTACAGGAAAGTTTTACACAGTCTTCTCAGAATGACTTAAAAATTAATAAAGTGGGATGTGCCCGTAATGTCATTAAGGTTGTAAATGAGTGGGCACAAGCAAAGGAAGTATCAGAAACTCAGAGTAATGCTCTTACAACTTTTGAGAAAAATTTCAGATATCTTTTCAAAAAGCTGAATGAGATGCAACGTTATGCTCAACAGAAGTTAACTGACGAAAAACTGACTCAAAAAATAGAACGTCTTAAGAAAGATTTTAATGCACGGTATCCAATTTCTGCAAAGCGCGAAGATGCAGTTATTTTACTCGATGAAATTGAAAGAATTTTGTATATCAATAAAGAGAATGAATCAAGCAAAGAAATTGAAGCAATTGGAATTGTGATCCAAAATTTACGCCGCCACTTTAAGCTGGATATTGAAATGAATAAATCCATTGATGATTATTCTGGATTTCAATCAGGTTTAGAAAGAATTAAGTATGCTGGATTGTTGGCAAGTCAAGATAAAGAAATCAGTCATGATTCAGTCTTAAATGAAGGTCTTGAGGAAATCCCCAATAAGTCTCAAGCTGATGATACTTCTATTAATAAAAAAGATGATACAAATGAAAATGAAAGCCTGGTTAAAGATAGAAGTTCTCTTGATAAATCAGGAAAAACAAATAGTCAGAAAAAGACAAGACCACGTTAAGTCATCTGAAATTAAGCCAATTCTATAAATTGGGGTTATTTATAGAATTTCTTCTAATCTTTGAACATTCTTTTTGCAAAAATTAAGGATGCGATATAAGGAGTCAGGATGAAAATCGAAGAAAATTTACGGGTTGCTTCTTCTAGACTACACGATAAATTTATACAAAAACTCATCGTTTTCAATCAAGAACCTGAGTTTTCATTAACTGCTTTAATTGAGAACTATGTAATCATGAATTATCCGGTTAAATTAGAGCAAATCAACCAACTCAAATCTTGGTTAGATGAATTTAGACCCTTTGACTGGGCGATCGTGACGGAACTGAAAAAACTCTATGATGTTCAGTTTACCTATAACTCAAATGCCATTGAAGGGAATACGCTAACCCAAAGTGAAACTGAGTTGGTTTTAACGAAGGGAATTACGATTGGGGGTAAGACACTTGATGAGCATTTGGAAGTGATTGGGCATAAAGAAGCGATCGACTATATTGAAATGTTAGCCCAGGTGGATACGGAAATTAATGAATGGGAAATCAAACAAATCCACAATCTAATTCTGCGAAAAATAAACCCCAATGAAGCGGGGAGTTATCGCACTCTAGATGTGATGGCAGCAGGAACGAATTATCGTTATCCTCCCCATTATTTACTGTCTCAACTGATGAGAGATTTTGTGATTTGGCTCAATTCAGACTCAGCTTTAAACCTTCATCCTGTGGAATATGCAACCCAGGTACATTATCGCTTTGTTTCTATCCATCCTTTTCGGGATGGCAATGGACGAACAGCTAGATTATTGATGAATTTACTATTACTTCGTGCAGGATACCCCATTGTTGTCATTCATAATCAAATCCGCAATGATTATATTAATGCTCTGGTGTATGGACAACACAATCAAGATGATTTGAGTCAGCTTTTTGATTTGATTTGTGATGCGACGATTCGCTCACTGGTGGAATTTTTGCAGGTGTTGGTTACGGCAGGTGCGAGTCAAAATAAGGGGCAAATTTTTTATCAGCAAATTACTGATTTTATGGATCGGATGAGTGAATCTCTAGACTAACAGAACAGACATGATGGTTGCTCATCTCTTAGTCTAGATTGGCTACTACGGGAAAATAGTAAAAGGATAGCTCAACTTAGCCAATTCTCCAAGTTCAACTCTTTAATCCGTCTCAAATCTTCATCTCGCGATACTACCGTTAACCCCTTAACGATTGTTGTTTTTGTGCTCGATACAAACCAAAATTATCAATAATGATGGCATCTTGGCGCATAATGAGAGAAACAATATTAGTATCTAACAGATAGCCCATTGCCCTTGATTATCGTCCCTCAATCGCATCAATCAGCTCATCTAATTCCTTGGGACTCATGTCTTTAGCTGCTGTTGCCCAAAGATGCATGGCTATAATACCATTACAGCGATCGCGCAAATCCCGAGCGGCGATCGCCGCAAATGTCTCGAGTAAATGGTTCTCTTCAACCGTTTGAAAAATCGTCTCTACCATTTCCTGAGCGACTAAATCCTGTCGATAAAGCTCTTCGAGCGCCATCAAATCCTCAACAACATCCACAATTCGTTGCTGTACCAATTCCCGATTCTCGGTTACCACAGACATAACTCTTCCCTCCTCATTTTTAACTGATTACACCTTAGATACTCCTAGGGGAAGATGGGGCTTAAAGTTCCTCAAAGCGATACAAAACCACCCCTGTTTGAGGATGATTATCTACCGTCACATAACCCTTTTTCAACATCTCCAGTAACAGGCTTTCTACCTCATCAAAATCTAAACCCGTATCTACCACTGCTTGGGTTACAGAAATCTCTCCTCCTCGTGCAGCAGCCGCTTTGACTAATTTCACCTTAGTGGGTTCTGGCGCTTGTTTTTCAGTCACCTCCACTACTTCACAGGGAATTGTCTGAGGACTCAACGGTATACCTGTTGGAGATAAACCATGTTTGAGCCGATATTTGAGGTTATATTCATCAACCATACCGGGAATAAAGATCAAGTCAATAAATTGACCGATCCCAAACAAGCCGAATGTACAGCACCAGAGAATACCTGTAGCGATCTTGCCATTATACAGGCGATGAATACCATTGGCTCCAAACATGCCGAGGAGCCAGAGTAGATAGGTTGTGCTAACCTTATTCATGGGTTGAGTATGGCGAGTATTTTGGGAGCAAAACTTGTGGTTTATCTTATGCTAGCACGAGAAAGAGTGAGAAGTGAGGAGCGATCGCGGCGATCGCTCCTCACTCCTTTATGCTCGTCCTTTAAGATACGCTATAATACTCAGTCTTGGGATAAACACTGATAATCAGATCGCCCACTTCAAAGAACAAACCTTCTTTTTCCGACTTAGAAAACTTCAGATCCCCTGATTTAGCTGAGAGTTCATCGGCAGTATAGGCAACAGCTTCTAACTCATCCGGAATGAGTCCTGTTGCACCAATATGAAACACCAACGGCGAAATCTTGTCTCGATAAAGGGTTTCTAAGGCTTGATTAACCTTCCTCAATCCTCCAGTCAAGTCCTCCACAAATTGCTCGGTTTCCACCGTTTCCCCTTGCCATTTTTTCTCCAGTGAGCTAACTAAATCAGCCGCACCTAACTCCTGCAAAAGTTCAGTTACACTGCCATTTTTTTCCAAGCCCAGAAATTCATCAAAAATGGGCTTCATCAAGTCATCCACCTTCGTCACTTTTGTGCGCTTCGATAACGTTTTGTGACCAACTACTACCGCTCCATCTAGAGTGCGATCGAACGTTGGCTTATCTAACTTTTCTCCCGTTTGGCGATCGCAGACTTCATAAAACCGATCTAAAAACTTGTTGGCTGAATGCAATTGACCTAAATTGAGAATTTCACAATTGCCTAACTCAATTTTATAACTCACCCGGGAATCCACTTTACCGGTATTCAAGGCTTCTTCTAGATCGGAATATTCGGTAGTCGTGGGTAAATTTAGATACAAACTTTTGGATAAATAATGCTCTTTCAAGGCAGCCAGTTGATCGGCGGTATACGTCTCAGAAACTTCTTTCAGATGGGCAGACAAGAGACTCGATAATACCCGCAAAATAGCTAATCGAGAAAAAATTCCCTGCACTTGAGTATAATCGGCGGCCATGGGCACAATCGGTAACTGGGTTAAGTCGATTTCGTATTCTGTGTTAAAATCAAATTGGTCGGCATCAGTCAACAGATTCTGTTCTTTGAAGACTTTAAAGACTTTGGCATTACTAAATTTTACCTTTAAAGTCTCAACATTTAACTCCCCATCTCCAACTAGAGTATAGTTGTTATAAGACTTCAAGTCATTGAGCAGAATCCCGGCAACTTCTGCGATCGGGGTTTTATCCTCAGATTTAACTAATTTTACTGGACGGGTAATCAGTAAATTGATGGTTGCGGTATTGCGGTTAATGTCAAATGACCCCATTTGCACATAGTCGCCACTGTCCACATATTCGGTTTTCAGCCAAGGTTTGACCAAGTTCCCCTCTGCATCTCGCTGTCCAGGAATGCGCTTCACTCCTCGGCGCTGATAATGATCTTGGAGATGTTTGAGATTGAGGATGATTGGGTCTTTATGGGTCTCGAATAACTGAATCAGCTCTAAAATCGGTAAGTTTTTGTTGATGGGAACTTCAGAAAGGATCTCGCGATCGCTTAAACTCTGAGGATCGTAGATGGCTTTGTCTAAGTCTTGGGAAAATTCCACCAGTTGGCTATTGGTGATGGCTTTACCGTGACGCTGAGATAAGGTGGCATCAAAGGTGCTGACGAGGGCATATTTAGCCAGGTTTAAGTTCCCATCAATGAGTTGCGCTTTGGCAAAGGTAAATACGGATTCATCGGTTTGCGCTAGGGGGATATCGCTTAATTGCTCAAATTCGGCTTCGGTGAGTTTTTGATATTTATAGAAAATACCATCATCATCGGGTTTAAGCCCCAAAATTTTCAGTTTTCCAGCATTGCCATTGAGCTTACGAGCACTGTGGGAGAGGAAGAGTTGATAGTCATATTCTTTGAAGAGGGGTTCTTCGATCGCTTGGCCGATCGCCTCCCCTAAAACCTTGGACGTGTTGTACAGTGAATCATAGACCTGTTTCACTGTGCCCGCTTGGACGCAAGTTCCAGACACCAGGTTGGCTAAACGGGAGAGTAACTTAAAGTCGGAACTGGCAGAATAGGCGATCGCGTTCAGAAAAACGTTATTCTGGTTCAGATTCTGACAAATTTGTTCTAAGCTTGCCACTTCTGAGCGCACATTCGGATGATTCGCATAACCATCACTATGCAGGGTAATGCCCGTTAGCTCATCCGGTTGAATTAACTCAGTTGCCAGTTGCAGCGCTTGGGAAATGCAGGTTGCACCAGAAACGCGAATGTTTTGAATGTCCTGAATATACGAAGAATTGAGCTTCATCACCTCTTGAATGGGGACGCGCTGGAAGTGCGAGATCAAATTTCCTTGGGAAGAATAGGAAATCAGGGTGACCACCAGTTGGGAATGGGTGTATTCTTCTAGGGTGAGGAGCTTGATTAGAGTTTCCTTGAGGGGGTTGATGTCATGGTACATTGAGCCGGAGCGATCGATGACAATAATACTATGGGCGATCGCCTCCACTGCTTCCGTATTCGAGTTCTCGTCCTTCTCACTTAACGGTTGGCGATCGACCCGATAATAAGCCTTTGGCTCACCTGCTTGGTTGTAGAGGACAAACTTAGTTGTCGGTGCAGGGATCAATTCAGCAGCGTTCTTAACCATAGGTTATCCAAGCCTCTTGCATCATTACCTCCCTATTCTAATTGATGTTGATTATTTTGTCAACTTAGCCATTGATTGGGCGGGTATCGTAGGCACTTCTTTTCAAGTTCTTCTGCCCACTCATTTCTGATATCAAGTCCGAGTAATCAGGAATATCTCCAATTATTCCCGACACTCCACAACTAACGTAATTTGTCTGCTTCTCGTTGAGCTGCTTGGCTATTCTCTTGATAGCGAATAGTTCGGTCTTGGGCAATCTGATACCGGTCATCAGAAGCCGATACTTGAGCCATCAAATCACTCGCTTGCTGCCATTTTTCGGCTAAGGCTAACCATTCCTCCTCTGTTTGTGCCGTCAGTCCCTCATTCGCCGCAGCTTGAGCTAGACGTACCGCCTCCGGAAAAGGGTCAGCAGTAGGAGCATCGGCAGTAGTAGGAGTAGCAGTAGATGGAGTCGAGGGGTTAGTTCCTGCCACTGGTGGAGTATCAGAATTAGAATCCTTGGGTGTTCCCCACCAAGACAGAACTCCTAATCCAGCCAAAACCAGGACACCACTAAATATAGCGCCACCGATAATGCCTCGACGGAATTGGCGCTGTTCCCGTGTTAACTGGGAGGGGGTATAATTCGGGAGGGGAGTCTTCCGCTTGCGAAAGGACTGAGCCTGGCGGTTATAAGACCATTGTGTTAATAATCCAGGTTTTCTGAGTACAATGAGTTCTGACCAAAGCAGTTGACCCTCTGGATCTTGCTGAATTTCTTCTAACCACAACAGTTGTTGCTCGCGCACCAGGCGACTATTGATATTCACGCGCCGAATATGGCGAGGAGCAATTTCCTCTAAAATCATGGTGACCTTCTCCACCACTGGGGTTTGTTCCAATTGACCCTCTGTTTCTCCCTCACATAACAGTTGTAGAATCCCCCGGTCTAAAACTGCCCTAGTACGAATCCCTGAGTTAGCCAGCTTTTCATTCAATACCTGAATAATAGCGGCAACGCTACCCTGGCGAGCTTGCTGAAAAATATTATCCATCGGATCGACCCTCTGTCCTGTTGGCGTAAACCCTGGTGGAGCATCAAAGATATTGTTTTTCATTGTGGTTGGCGTGGACTCATTTTCAAGGAACCTGACTTGCCGTAAATCATACTTCAATCTGGCTGCCAACGTCATTAACGTCTGTGTCAACTGGGGATTTTAGGGAGCGATCGCCTCCAATACCCCATTCCCCTTCTACCAGCACTATACCCATGACCACAATTGCGTATAATCTGTAAGGAAATCTTAGGATAGCTACTTATTTCTGAGTGCAGCTTAAAATCAGAACAAGTTAAGTTAAGATTTCTACGATCGCAAACTCCTTTCCTATCTCTCCTAGCTCGATCGGGGAGAGAGTCAACCGCCCACTTTAGAAACCTACTTTAGCAATGCCCCGGATATTAGTCATCGATGACGATCCCGCAATCTCAGAATTAGTTGCTGTCAACCTGGAAATGGCTGGCTATGATGTCAGTCAAGCACCTGATGGCATTAAAGGCCAAGCCCTGGCGATTCAATTACTTCCAGATATGATTGTACTGGACTTAATGCTGCCTAAAGTTGATGGATTTACCGTCTGTCAACGTCTGCGTCGAGACGATCGCACTGCCGATATCCCCATCTTGATGTTAACTGCCCTCAGCCAAACCCAAGACAAGGTAGAAGGTTTTAATGCCGGTGCAGATGATTATCTCACCAAACCCTTTGAAATTGAGGAGATGTTAGCACGGGTGCGGGCCCTCCTGCGACGTACCGATCGCATTCCCCAAGCAGCTAAACACAGTGAAATTCTCAACTATGGTCCCCTTACTCTGATTCCAGAGCGCTTTGAGGTCATTTGGTTTGATACGACTGTTAAACTCACCCATTTGGAGTTTGAGTTACTTCACTGTCTTCTCCAGCGCCATGGGCAAACCGTTTCTCCGAGTGAAATCCTCAAGGAGGTTTGGGGATACGATCCCGATGATGATATTGAAACCATTCGGGTTCACGTTCGCCATCTGAGAACCAAATTAGAACCCGATCCCCGTCATCCGCGCTATATCAAAACAGTTTACGGTGCAGGTTATTGTTTGGAGTTACCTTCAACTAAATCAGAAGCTTCTTAACACTCGATCAACCTACAAGAGTGGGTTCAGCCTAGGGTTAACCCATTCAACTGTAGGATTGATCGGCACCCACGCAGAGAAATTGGGTTTCTGAGAGAAGTGATGATTGTCAGGTAATATGCCTAGGAGGAAGCTGAGTTCTGTCAACTGATCTAATGCATTTTGAAAGTCATTTACTGAATTAATAGAGGTGCCCTTAAGTCTTTAAGAATTGAATTGATATGTCAAACTCCCGTAATCCCGTAGTGCTAATTCATGGCATTTTTCGTAAAGCCTATGTGTTTAACCGCATGGAAAAATACCTGAAAGAGCGCGGATGGGAAGTCCATCGGTTTGATCTGGTACCCAATACCTCAATTGTGGGATTAGATCGACTTGCCCTACAAATTAAAACCTATGTCGATGAACACTTTGCCCCCGATCAACCCATTGATTTAGTCGGTTTGAGCATGGGTGGCTTAGTTAGTCGCTATTATGTCCAGCGCTTGGGGGGACTGGAGAGGATTCAACGATTTATTACCATTTCTTCTCCCCATCATGGGACTTATCTGGCTTATTTACTGCCGTTTATTGGTTGTGTACAAATGCGTCCGGGGAGTGAATTTTTAGTCGATTTAAATGCAGAGGTGCAGCAGTTAGAGCAAGTCAAGTTTAGTTCTCTCTGGACTCCCTACGATTTTGTCATTGTACCAGCAAAAAGTTCGCAAATGCCTGTGGGAAAAAATGTTAAACTGTGTGTATTCCCCCATGCGATGATGGTACGCAGCCACAGTACGTTGGTTACCGTAGAAAAAGCGCTGACGGATAAACGGTAAGAGCGCATTACTAACACGCCTGGCAAAGACTTCGCTCCAATTGAATAGCTGCGATCGCCATAACTATGGGATAAACAACCCCCGTCTGGGCGATCGCTGTAGAAAATTATCCTCAGTCGAGGGTGAGGACAATTTTCCCCATGAATTGTTTTTCCAGAAACATTTCTTGGGCCCGAGCGATTTGCTCTAAGGGAAAGGTTGATGCCACAAGAGGGCGAATCTGTCCCGTTTCAATAGACTTAATCAGGTTAGAAAAAACAGATGGCTCCAATTGGGTGCAACCAAAAAACGTCCACTGTATATTGGGCAAATCCTCCGTCACACTCCGACCCGAAATACCACGAAGAAGATAAGGATTTCCCGTTAGCCTCGACTAAACAAGGTTCGACCAAAACGCGATCGCCTCTCGCTTGTTTGTATTGTATCGCCAAACAAAACAGTAGGGGTAATTCATGAATTACCCCTACTCGATTAGGATCTAACCTAATCTAAATGCTCAGAATGGAGAAACTACACCAGAGCAAAGGACTGACTAAAGTCAACGCTGGCAAAAGCAGTTGCACCAACAGCAAAGGCTTGAGAGCCAATATTGCCGCCGACAAAGATACTACTCATGACAGAAACATTACCCGTAATATTCACTTGAATGTCAGCGGTGCTAAAGCTGAGTTGCTCAGGCGCTACGCCATTGACGATACCGAGAACGGAGGTTACACCATTATTGGTTACCTCGATAATGGTATTGCCGTTGACTACGGTGAACGTCAGGTCATTGGGAGTAATTCCACCGGTCAAGCCAATAGTATCGCCTTCGCGGTAGTCTAACATCAGGTCGGCTTCGGCTGCTGTTGTGGCTGCGGTTCCAGTGCGCAGAACGAAGACATCATTACCTGCGCCACCGATGAGGGTATCTGTACCAGCATCACCACTGATAACATCATCGCCATCACCCCCATTGATCAGATCATTTCCTTGACCGCCAAAGATGTTGTCATTATCTGCGCCACCGTCGATGGAGTCATTGTCTTGGCCGCCATTGAGTTGGTCTTCGCCAGCATCTCCATTTACGATATCATTGCCGCGATCGCCTGAACCCATATCGTTACCATCGCCACCACTGACCGTATCATCCCCTTGTCCGCCGTAACAAGTATCATTACCGGCACCACCGTTAACCGTATCTTCACCTTGGTTACCATTGGCAGAATCATCCCCTGCACCAGCATTAATTTGATCGTCACCTTGTAAACCAAGAACCACATCAGCTCCAGCCGTACCGACTACCACATCATTACCAATGCTCACGTTAAACTCAGTGGTGACTTCAACGGAGACATTGGTGGTAGTTGTGGTTGAACTTGGAGGCGCAACAGGATCAGTAAATGTACCTGAACCAGAAGCTGGGGGTTGAGGGTTGGGGAACGCGGCGAGAATTTCTGCACTCGTTAAATTCCCGACTTGTTCAACCACACCTGCTCCTCCAGAATTACTGGTGAAGGAGAAGAAGCTCAAGGGGTGACAAGGCAGCTCAAAGGTCGCTATAGCGACCTTTTTCGGTGGTATTTTGCTGAAAACCTCAACGGAAAGCTGGCGAGACTCCTGCGGAGTCGCTTCGCGAACGCTAAAAGAGGTAAAGTGGTCTGGTA
>NZ_JAGHZH010000113.1:0-4889 GCF_017746885.1 Roseofilum sp. SBFL
CTCAATGGTCGCGATCGCATAACTATAGCATCAGGTTAGAGGGTTACTTGCCCAAAAAATCGCTAGATTTTTTTCGCCATCTTTTAACGGCTCAAAGCCTAGCCTAGCCTTAGATTCAAGCCTGTTGTCACCCCCTGAGGTAATTCACACTTTTATAGGCAAGCCGCACTGGGTTAAAGCCTGGATGACCAACAGCGAGAATTGATTTATAAATTCACTATACCGTCCAGACGGTATAGTGTCAACTCTTTTGAGAAATGAATGCCTCCAGATTCAAGGAAGGGCAAGGCAGCAATACTCAAAGCCAAACGTAACCTTAGATTCAAGGTGAAGGATTGATAAATGAAGCTTTTCATCCCCGGAGAAATAATCGTTTTTATGAGAGGGAAGAAACGATCTCCTTTTTTCTCACAAGCGATCGCTTCTTTCCTGCGAGAGTTGTAGAATTAAGTCAAGACAAAGGTTTTCCCAGAGTGACAGAAGAGGGATATTACCCATCCTCATTTTGTAGATGATTCTTTGTGATACGATATTGAGGAATAGTTATGTTCTCAGAAAAAAATGGTAAAAGGTAGCTGTCTTTGCGGTCAGATTGAATACGAAGTAGAACTCATTCCGGAAAAAACATTCAACTGTCACTGTTCTTTCTGTAGAAAGGCTCATGGTTCTGCATTTGCTACGCTGACTTTTGGCAAAGGAGATACACTTAAAATCACAAAAGGTGAAAATTTACTAAAAGAACACAAGAATGATTTGGGTGGATTTAGAGCATTTTGCTCAAACTGCGGAACAAGACTAATGAATTATACCCAAGATAAATCGATATATCTAAGTATTGCTCTTTCCACAGTAGAGACATATATAGACTTCCGTCCTTCGGCTCATGTAAATGTTGAGTCTAAAGCGACTTGGCATAATCCCTACGAGGGCATCCCATCGTTTCAACAGTTACCCAATGGGATTTTATGAGCAAGGCACAACCATAATCAATTCCTCCAGCTCAAGCAAATAGGGTATCCTGGGGCTAAATCTTCAAGTGAGGAAATAGCAAAATGAGCCATCCGATACGGTGTAGATGTGGTTGTCTTCAGGGGAGTGTTGCCAATGTTAATCGTGCTAATCGGGTTATTTGTTATTGTCAGGACTGTCAGGCATTTGCTCACTTCTTAGGAAGAAGTAGTGAAATTCTCGATCATCATGGTGGAACAGACATCGTTCAGACGCTCCCCAAAAATGTCTCTTTTACTCAAGGGACTGAAGTCTTAGCTTGTATGCGCCTTACAGAAACTGGCTTGCTGCGTTGGTATACTAGCTGCTGCAAAACACCAATCGGAAATACCCTCCCAAGCTATAAGATGTCTTTCGTTGGTCTTGTCCATAACTGCTTAGAATCGTCTGAAGTAACACTGGACAATTCCTTTGGTCGAGTATGCAGCCATGTTCACACCAAATCTGCCAAAGGGGAGCCGAAACCGAAGACAGTAGGACTTGTAGCAACGATCGCCGGCAATATGGCTAGAATTTTGAAGGCACGAATCGATGGCAGCTATAAACAGACTCCTTTCTTCTCGGCTGACTCCGAAATGCCCACCGTCAGCCCAAAACTACTGAGCGATCGAGAATACCAGGACGTTATGAGTGAGATCTAAGCAAATGAATCGAAAAACCCCTAATCTCCCATGTCCTACAGCAGCGTTAAAACTCTTGCCAGCATCCCAAGCACCTTTGACTTGAGCTTGATGAAAGCCAAAATCTATTGATCCAAACCCCACCCTGTTAGCCTAGGGACTACCTCGCGATGAGCTAAGGTTATTTGGTACTCTGGTCTACTAAAGACGAGTTGGGGAGGAAAAAAACCTTGAGATTGGTGATTTTGGGCGGCCCGGGTGCGGGGAAAAGTACACAAGCGAGGGGTTTGTGCGATCGCCTCCAGATTCCGTTAGTGTCCATGGGAGCGATTCTGAAAAGGGCGATCGCCGAGCAAACAGAATTAGGTGTACAATGCCAACCCTATGTAGAACGGGCAGAATTTGTACCCGATCCGATTTTAATTGCTTTTATCCGCGATCGCCTCCTACAAACTGATACCACGACTGGATGGCTCCTAGAAGGTTATCCTCGCACCGCATTTCAAGCCGAAGAACTCGATTTTTTACTCGATGAGCTACAGCAACAACTCAACTGGGCTATCTTCCTAGATACCTCAGAAACAGTAATGATGGAAAGGCGGTTAGCCATGGGTGAATCAGAAGATCTGCCCCACTTAATCGAACGACGGATTGAACTCTTTCAAACTCGAACTGTCCCCATTCTGGATTATTATGACAAACGTCAGCGACTACTCACCGTCGATGGGAATCAATCCCAAGACCAAGTGCTGGCCGAACTGCAAACTCGACTGATAGCAAATTCCAGGGAACATTAAGATATTATGGCTCTACCCCGTCCTGATGGTCGTCAACCGGATCAGCTCCGTCCCATTCGGTTTGAACGCGGTTTCACCAAGTTTGCTTGGGGTTCAGTCCTCACCAGTTTTGGCGATACTCAAGTCTTGTGTACCGTATCCGTACAAGAGAGTGTACCCAAATTTTTAGAAGGAACGGGGAAAGGATGGCTGACCGCAGAATATCGGATGCTTCCCAACGCTACTCCCCAACGCCACCCTAGAGAACTCTTGAAATTATCAGGACGCACACAAGAAATTCAACGGTTAATTGGACGAAGTTTAAGGGCATCTTTAGACTTAGAACAGTTAGGGGAGCGCACCCTAACCGTTGATGCCGATGTCCTGCAAGCAGATGCCGGCACTCGTACCGCCTCCATTACTGGGGGATATGTAGCTGTAGTGGATGCCATTAATCAATTACTAGCACAAGGTAAATTAACCCAATCTCCTTTACGTCATCGAGTCGCCGCTGTCTCCGTTGGATTACTTGAAGGCGAACCCTATTTAGACCTGTGCTACGAAGAAGATGTCATTGCCCAAGTCGATTTTAACGTGGTCATGAACGATCGCCTAGAAGCGATCGAAGTTCAAGGAACCGCCGAACAGGGCAGCTTTAACCGTCACCAACTCAATCAGATGCTCGAGAGGGCAGAAGTAGGAATTGAGCATCTCTTGACTGCTCAACAGGATGCTCTCTCTTAAGTTAAATCGGGAGACATAGAGAACAGCCATTACCCATTACCCATTTCTATTACTCCCCGATCGAACACTTGATGATCCGTACCTATTGCTTGGACAAGGATGCGATCCTCATAAACCTCATAAGCGGCAAAACTCAGACGAGACGCAGAATGAGCTGTCCATGTTGAACGACCGACATCCCGTACTCCTGCCCCTGCTCCACAAATGAGGTAGGTTGTACCATTAATCGCATACGTTCTTTCATAGACATGCTCGTGGCCATTAATATACAGTTGCACCCCATATTTTTGAAATAACGGTGTGAGAGTTTCAATTAATTTGGTGTTTAATCCATAGTGAGCAGAAGAATAGATTTGGTGATGGCCAAACACAATTTTCCAAGGAGCATCGGATTGGCTTAACTCTTGCTTCAACCAAGCCAATTGGTTTACCCAGTCTGCGTTAGAATTGGTATCTAAAGCCCAAAATTGCACACTGCACCGACGGAAACTGTAGTAGCGTTTGCCTCCCATATTGAACAGAGGATATTGGGTTTGAGGCCCACCATTATCCGTGCGAATATCGTGATTTCCTAAACAGGCGTAAAAGGGAACACCTTGTTCAAGCAAGGGGCGATAGGGGTCTTCAAAAACGGCTTTAATTTTTTCAATTTCACCATTGTTGTAAATATTATCTCCCGCTAAAACCACCAATTCACAAGGGAATTGTTGGGCGTACTGAACCATGGCTGAGGACACTGCATATTGGCCCTCGGCCCCAGTTCCAGTATCAGCAACAGACATAAACCGCAGCAAGGGAGAACCTCCCTCTGGGAAGGTTAGATGATTCTTGGAGATATCAGTTTTTAAGGAGGGTTGAAAGAGATTCGCCACTATCCCTTTACCAATTACCCATCCGAAGGCAATTCCAGTTCCCCAACGCAGGAGTTCACGACGTTTCATTTTCATTACGGTTTGAGTTTATCTATATACTAAGTTAGAGAGACCGTATTGCTTTATGGGCTGTATACTTAAAGCTACCTAATAATGTAGCTCACAATCGTCCTTTCTAGAGAATGCCTAAGAATTTAATTCAAGAAGCGGGTGAAGTCCTGTAAATGTGAGAACTCAGGGTATGTCAAGCCTTTCACCTACTCCACCAGAAGAGAATACTCCAGAGCCGAATGGCGATCGCTTTTTAATCTGTGGTTTAGGTCGTCTCGGTCAAGAATGTGCGATCGCCTTGAAAAATTTTGGAGTCGTTGTCAGCGCTATTGAGCAAAGTCCTCCTGCTCAGTGGGAATTATCCACAGTTCCTGAGTTATTAGATACATTAATTGTGGGAGATTGTCGGCAACTGCACATTCTCGAACAGGCTCAAATTCAAGCGTGTCGAACCGTTTTAATTGTCACCAGCAATGAAGAAGTCAATGCCCAAACTGCTTTAGCCGTACGCCAACTGAATCCAAATATCAGAATTGTTGTGCGTTCTGCCGCCCATAATTTGAATCAACTCTTGAGCGAACAGTTGGGTAACTTTTTTGCAGCCGAACCGACACAAATGATTGCTAGTGCCTTTGGTTTAGCTGGTTTAGGTGCAGAAACCTTGGGCTTTTTTGAGTTATAGTCATTCCAATTAAAAACCCGCAGTATAATAAGAGGAAATCTAAGGGAGTTGAAGGATGGCATACAGTATAGATTTACGCTCACGAGTCGTGGAATTTGTTAAAAAAGGGGGCAGCAAGGCTGAAGCGGCCCGCAGA
>NZ_JAGHZH010000114.1:0-4340 GCF_017746885.1 Roseofilum sp. SBFL
AGGTTCGAGGATTTTCTGGTACAATTGAGGAAGCATTTTTATATTTTTGTGGTCTCTACACGACCACTTTACTCTTTTACCGATCGCCTCCTCAACCCACCACTCTCTCTACCATTGAGCCTCCTTGTCACCCCTTGAGGGTTCATTGTTTTGTAGAAAATTATCGAAGGGCGGGCTAGGCTAAGAGGAGGACAAAGTGAGAACACTGTTGAATCCTAAAACCTAGCTACCATCATCTCTTTCCTAGCGCTTCGCGCTATATTAATTCTCTCCCACTTGATAGCCAAATTGAGACAGACGAGTGCGAGACTGTCGCCATTTAGGTCTGACTTTAACAAATAATTCTAAATAAACTTGACCTAAAATAAGTTTTTGCATTTGTTCCCGTGCAGCCATACCAATGCTTTTTAACATGGCTCCCTTTTTACCAATCAGAATGGCTTTTTGGGAGTCTCGTTCCACATTAATGGCAGCAAAAACACGGGTGATTTTTGGAGTTTCTTCCACTCGTTCAATCTCTACAGCTACCGAATGGGGGACTTCTTGGCGCGTAAGGAGTAAGATTTGTTCCCGGATTAATTCGCCCATGATAAAGCGTTCCGGTTGGTCAGTGACCAAATCGGGAGGATAATAGTAGGGGCCAGGTTCTAGATTGTCTGCCAACAGGTTTTGTAGAGAGTCTAATCCCTCACCTGTAAGGGCAGAAAATTTTAGGGTTGGCCAGTGGTGAGCTTGGGCGAGTTGTTCGTAGGTTTGGTCGATCGCTTCAGAATCATCAGGTTGTTGATCCGCTTTATTGAGACCGAGAATAATCGGTAGTTTCACACCAGAGAGCAGCTCAACAATGTAGCGATCGCCCCCTCCCGCAGGCACAGAACTATCGACCACAAACAACACCACATCCACCGATTTAATCGCCAACTTCGCATTTTCCACCAACACCTTCCCCAACTCATGGTGGGGTTTATGAATTCCAGGAGTATCCACAAAAATAAACTGGGCCGCTGAAGTCGTCAGAATGCCCCGTAAGCGGTTGCGTGTCGTTTGAGCCACAGGCGAAGTAATCGCAATTTTCTGTCCCACCAACTGATTCATAATGGTGGATTTACCCACATTGGGGCGGCCAATAATCCCCACAAACCCAGACTTAAAGCCAGGAGGGGGTTCAGGAATTAAATTAAAGGATGCAGGAGAAATATCGTCCAAGGCTTCAGATTGGGGATCGCGAGAATGAGTCATGGGGGATTGTAAGTTAGGAAAGAACAAAGATTAAGTCAAGTTGAGGTTATCGAACTTTGAGAGAATTTGAGTTTAATTTACTCCTGTAAGGGCTACTTAGCCCTTTGTCTTCATTCAACTTAAAGGCTACCGGAGGACACAAAGTTATGGGAAAACGCATTGGTATTTTGACCAGTGGCGGAGACTGTGCAGGTCTCAATGCTGCGATTCGGGCTGTGGTCTATCATGCCATAGGAACCTACGGTTATGAAGTCTTTGGAATTCATCAAGCCACATTAGGCTTATTGGAGCGTCCTCCAAAAGTGAAAGAATTAACCCGTACAAACATTCGTGGATTATTGCTCACTGGCGGAACCATATTAGGAACCACCAACAAGGGTGACCCTTTCGCTTATCCCATGCCCGATGGGACATTACTCGATCGCTCCCAAGAAATGATCGAAGGATATCACCAATTAGGGCTTGATGCCCTATTAGTGATTGGTGGAGATGGATCTCTAGCTATTCTGCGTAAACTGGCCCAACAAGGCAATATGAACATTATCGGTATCCCCAAAACCATTGATAATGACATTGGCATTACCGAACGCTCCATTGGCTTCCAAACGGCGGTTAATATTGCCACAGAAGCCTTAGACCGCCTCCAATTTACTGCCGCCAGCCATAGCCGAGTCTTAATTCTAGAAGTGATGGGCCGGGATGCGGGTCATATTGCCATCAGTGCTGGAATTGCTGGTGGTGCAGATGTGATCCTGATTCCCGAAATTCCCTACGATATTCAGAAGGTTTGTCAGCACATTGTTAACCGTCGAGAGCTGGGTAAAAGCTATTCTCTGGTGATTGTCTCTGAAGCGGTGAAAAGCGTTGAAGGTGGATCGATGACCAATGTGGTTGGTCTCGGAGAGAGTCGCTATGGAGGTATTGGGCAGGAGATTGCTAAAGGGATTACCTCGGAAATCAGTGCAGAAACACGGGTGACAGTGTTAGGGCATACCCAACGGGGAGGGATTCCTGCGCCCATTGACCGCCTGGTGGCTTCGGCATTTGGAGTAGCAGCCGTCGATTTAGTGGCTCAGGAGATGTACGATCACGTGGTAACTTGGCAACATCGGAAAGTCGTGAGTGTGCCCATTTCAGATGCAATTAAAGATTACCAAACCGTCGATCCTGAAGGCACGTTGGTGAAAACAGCCAGAGGTCTAGGAATTTGTTTGGGCGATTAGTTCTCCCAAGTTTCAACAAGGGGCCCCTAGCCCCTTGTTGAAATCGAACTGGCTCGAGACATTAGGCCATCACCATGCCACCATCGACGTTAAAGACTTGACCCGTAATATAGGCGGCGGCGGGATCGGCCGCTAAGAAACGCACCATTCCCGCGACTTCTTCGGGTTGACCATAGCGACCCAGGGGAATCAGTTTCAGGATTTCATCTGCTGCTAGATCTTTGGTCATGTCGGTAGCGATAAAACCAGGAGCAACCGCATTAGCCGTTACGCCACGACTGGCGATTTCTTTGGCAACTGTTTTGGTAAATCCAATCACTCCCGCTTTGGCAGCACTATAGTTTGCTTGACCGGGATTTCCCATTTGTCCAGAAACCGAGGCAATGTTGATAATTCGGCCTCGACGTTTTTTGATCATGATTTTACTGATGGCACGGGTACAGAGAAATACGCCAGTTAGGTTGAGGTTAATGACGGCTTGCCAGTCTTCTGGTTTCATCCGCAGGAGTAAGCCATCTCTGGTAATCCCGGCGTTATTGACAAGAACATCAATCCGTCCCCATTGATCCATAACGGCTTTAACTAGGGTATCGACGGCTTCTGCTTGGGAAACATCGGCTCCGAGCGCGATCGCTTCTCCTCCTTGGTCTTTGATTTGACTGACGACTTCTTCGGCTGCACCGCTAGAGCTGGCATAGTTAACTGCTACTTTCGCCCCTTCTGCGGCTAAGGAAAGGGCGATCGCCCGACCAATTCCCCTAGACGCTCCGGTTACTAAGGCCACTTGATTTTGTAATTGGTTTTCCATAAACCACTTCTCCTGCTATTTCTTAAGTTAGGCTGAGGGCATTTTGCCTTAGAATGGGGGGCATTGCCTAACTTTTGCAGAATTTGAGATTAAATCCTTAAATGTTTGCTACCATCGAATGGAAGTAAAATGGGTAAAAGTAGCTGCTCTGAGCCTGTATTAGCGTTGCTAGAGGTAACTCTGCTTTAACCCATACCCAATTTTTAATTGATGTAACATGGCGGTTAAAAAAGAATTTAAGAGTTTTGCTGACCTCCTGGCGCGATCGGATGTTCCAGTTTTGGTCGATTTCTACACCACTTGGTGCGGCCCCTGCAAAATAATGGTGCCAATTTTGGAGCAAGTACAAACTCAGATGGGCCAAGCTCTCCAAGTCGTGAAGATTGATTCAGATAAATACCCCCAACTCGCTTCTGAGTACCAGGTGGAAGCTCTGCCGACCCTGATCCTCTTTAAACAGGGGAAACCCGTCGATAAAATTGAAGGCGTGATTAAGGTAGAACCCCTGATTGCTCGCCTCCAAACCCTGATTTAACGAACTTGAAGAAATTTTCCCCAAAGTCTAGCTTTTTCCTAAAACTTGTGTTATTCTAGTGGGAGTGGGTGATAAACGCTTAAGTTCGTCAGTTTGTCCAAAACGCGGGTATAGTTTAGTGGTAAAACCATAGCCTTCCAAGCTATTGATGGGGGTTCGATTCCCCCTACCCGCTTGCTCTTATAGCCTTATGGGTAAAGGAACTCTCATCCCCATCAATAGGTTGGAAGCCTGCGCTGCACCTAATTTGCACCTAAACCCACCATAGCGTCCCCAAAATGAACGGGCAAAAGATAGGTCAGAGAAATGGAGAAAAATTATAGACAAAAGCATTGCCATAGAATTTCATCAATACATCAGTCACATGACCATCACATAAGAGTTTTCTATAGATTTCATAGAGAAATTCAAGGGGTTCCCTGAGAGAAACTGGCAACCCCTCCCAAAACCCCTAAAAATCTCTCTCACTTTCAGGCGCAACTGCTATCACCAGGTGAATCACCTGGTGTTCAGAGATGAGAGAGGACTGCTCCTG